>DGUG01000222.1 GCA_002394535.1 Lachnospiraceae bacterium UBA4316 | reverse complement strand
AGGCTGCGGATGCGATCAGTGCGGCAAGACCGGGTGCGAGAAGAGAAACACTTGAGACATATACAAACAGATTACAACAACTTGAAGATATCACAAACGGCTTTAAAGGAGTCGACAAATCTTTTGCTATTCAGGCAGGTAGAGAAATCCGCGTAATGGTTGTTCCCGAACAGGTAAATGACTCGGATATGGTACTTCTTGCAAGGGATATCAGTAAACAGATAGAAGCTGAACTTGAGTATCCAGGACAGATCAAGGTAAGTGTCATAAGAGAGAGTCGTGTAACCGATTACGCAAAGTAAAGAAAACCAAAATTAAAGCTCCGGTCATTTCGACCGGGGCTTTATTCATTTTTATCAATGTTCGCCTACTGCGTGTATGATCTCCGGAAGAAGCTGCTTCTTACGGCTCATAACCTGAGGCATGTCATAGAGGTTATTCCCGATGGGCTTATACGGGAGATGTTTGTTTGATTTGTAGTCTGTACAGATCAGTGTGCTGTGCTCGTGGATTACATCTGTTATCATGAGCACTGCCCAATCAAGACCTGACTTTTTACGGATTGCTTCAAGTCCTTCGGAGTAATCATAAGCGTAGCTGTCAAAATCATTGAGCGTAGTAACTTCGCACTGCCCGATGCCGATTTTGATACCTTTTTCAACGTATGTTTTGAAGTCTGCCACAATGGCGGATTCGGGATCACGGTCTTTTAAGTCTTCAACAAGTGAGAACATATTAAGGCCGAATTCCTCGAGGTTTACCCCGGCGAGGGAAGCAAGCGTATGCGCCGCTACAACATCATTGCCTGTAGTCGTCGGACTTTTCAGAATAAGGGTATCGGATATAAGCCCTGCAAGAAGGACTTTTGCAGTCTCGGGATCAGGAGTCCTTGTATTTCTGATATAAAGCTGATATACGATTGTACACGTACTGCCTAAAGGTTCAGCATCTATGAAAATCGGCTGGTCGGTCTTAATCGCGTCGAGTCTGTGATGGTCAACTATTCCGACTATGTTTGCCGTCTCTATTCCGCGGATACTCTGGTGAGGTTCGTTGTGATCCACAAGGATGACATTGTATTTGGGACATTTCAGAAAACATCTTCTCGTGACGTAGCCGGCATATTCGCCGTTTTCGAATACTGCGAGACCACGTTTTGATGAGCCCTGAAGCATTGTACGACCTTCATCGAAGAGTTCTCCGGCATCAATGGGTGGCTCCTGCTCGCTCATTATCATGCGTATACTGGGTATTTCGGTTATTTTGCTATCCTTGGCGAGCTCACGCATTGTCCAGTTTGTTATATCATCAACGGTCAATAGACCGTAAAATCTTCCGTTATCATATACCGGAATAGCACTGGGGTTGTTTTTTTCATATATTGCCGCAACACTTGTCAGTTTGTCGCCCGCATCAATCCTGTATGGCGAGTTCATCATTACATCCCGGACTTTTGGATAAACATCCCTCTTGTATTTCGGAATATCTATTTGCAGAGAATCAAGTATCTTTTTGGTGCTGTCTCCGAGATGACCGCATCTGACCGGGATATAATTATTGTCGGGGTCTTGAAGATTCATAAGCTTTGCATAGCCGTATGCCGAGCAGACGCTGTCAAGATCCGGATTTCTGTGACCTGTGATGTATATAGTACTCATGTTATTACCTGTATTTCGAACTAGAAAAAGGTTGAACGGTTTCAAAAATAAAGAACGGAACCGACAGTGCCGGCTCCGTTCGAGATATCCTGTATTATTTCAATACTTTTGAGCCTTACAGAAAAACTGCAAGTTTAGACTGTGCTGCTGCAAGATAAGCTTCTGCTGCTGCGCGATCTGCAGAAACTCTGTCAAGTTCTTTCTGAGCTGCTGCAACTTCGTCGTTCCATGTTGAACTTACCTGTGCAAGAGCCTTGAATGAATTGAGCTGAGCCTGACGGGTTCCCTCAAGCTGCTTCAAGTTGTACACCTTTGTGTTAAGCATAGCAAGGTGGTTCTGAGCACATTCCTTATTAACTGCAGCGATCTTGCCGTTTACAAGAGCAGTCTGTGCAGCAACGATAGCGTCAGCGCCCGGTCCTACCTGAGTCTTTGCAAATGATGCAAGATCTCCCTGTAACTTTGCTGTATTGTTATTAAGGAGAGTGATAAGGAAATCCGTATTGTCGGATGAGAAACTAACCTCTCTTGCCATAACGGGCATTGCAAAGAGCATTGTAAAGATTGCTGATACTACCAATAACTTCGTAATTTTTTTCATTTGTTAAAACCTCCTAGTTATCTTGTATGTAACAAATGCTACGACTAATATGTTAATATAAATAGACGGAAAATGCAATTGTTAATATTTCCATACCTGCAGGGGGCCGGAGGAGTATGCGACTGAATTATCCCAAAATCCTATTAATTGTTATGATCATACTGATGGTTGAAGGCTGCGGAACGGAGAGTGCAAAGACTCCCCCAAAGATCACTGTTGATACGCAGGAATTATATGTGGGCACCGATCAGGTATCCTCCGAGAGCGAGCAGGAGGATTCGATTGAGATTTCCGGCAGTCCGGAGCCGGTTTTCTATGCAGAGGAGATAAGCGATGAGGTATTTGAGCGAATGAGAGGGGTAAGCTTCCCCGATGACTGCCCGGTTAAACTTTCCGAATTGAGATACCTCCATCTTTCATACAAAGATATGGAAGGAAATTCTCATGAAGGTGAAATGGTCTGTAATGTAGCGATAGCCGATAAGCTGACTGATATATTCAGCATATTATACGAAAACGATTATCCCATTGAACATATGTCGCTTGTTGATGATTACAATGCGGATGATGAATTGTCAATGAGTGCCAACAACACATCGTGCTTTAATTTCCGCTATATATCCGGAACAAAGAAGATATCAAAACACGGAAAAGGACTGGCGGTTGACATTAATCCCCTCTATAATCCGTATGTTAAGGAAAAAGACGGGACAATCCACGTGGAGCCGGAATCAGGGGCTGCATATATCGACAGGTCGCTGGATTTTGATTACAAGATTGACGAGAATGATCTTGCGTATAAGCTTTTTACCGAGGCCGGATTTACATGGGGAGGCTCATGGAAATCAGTCAAGGATTACCAGCACTTTGAATATGATCCGAAATGATCGACAATATCAGACAATGATCGACATTTGCTAAAAATCATTTCATCTGTTATAATCCCTATTATGTAAACTTTAATCCACGAAAATGTGTGATAAAATCGCGTGTTGCGATTACGGAATCCACAAAGATAAAGGAGTCGTATGAAATATGAATGTAGTGTGTCTTGACCTTGAGGGCGTGCTTGTGCCCGAAATCTGGATAGCGTTTTCGAAAGAGAGCGGTATAGATGAACTGAAGCGTACAACGAGGGATGAGCCCGATTACGATAAACTGATGAACTGGAGAATAGGAATACTTCGCGAGCATGGGCTGGGACTGCCTCAGATTCAGGATACCATCTCCAAGATTGAGCCGCTTCCCGGGGCAAAGGATTTTCTCGATGAACTGCGTTCAATCACACAGGTAATAATCATAAGCGATACTTTTGAGCAGTTTGCGACTCCGCTCATGAAGAAGCTGGGCTGGCCTACGCTGTTTTGCAATACGCTTGAAGTGGGAGCTGACGGCATGATCACAGGGTATAAGATGCGCTGTCAGCAGTCGAAGCTTACTACGGTTAAAGCTCTCCAGTCCATGGGATTTGATACGATAGCAAGCGGTGACAGTTTTAATGACCTGGCGATGATTGAGGCAGGTAAGAGAGGATTTCTCTTTAGAACAACTGATGCGATTAAGGCGGATTATCCGCATATTCCGGCGTTTGAAGATTATAACGATCTTCTTGCGGCGATAAAGGAGGCGCTGTAAGCTTTCTTACGGCAGGAAAACTTTGTCTGTAAACATTGCGGTAAATGTACAAAGCAGTATTCGAATCAGGGGTTCGAAGACTTTATATTTTGATCCGTGGCAGATAGATGAAGAGAGGCTTGATGCTGACTACGTTTTTATCACCCATGAGCACTATGACCATTTTTCGCCCGAGGATATCAGGAAGGTAATAAAGCCGGAGGGATATCTGGTAATACCGGAGTCCATGGCCGGAATGATGGGGGAGATTACCACTATTCCCGAAAATCATATCGTAACGGTCAGACCCGGCGAAAAGCGTGAGATAGCGCGGCTTATGGTTGAGGTGTATCCGGCATACAATCAGGGAAAACCTTTCCACAACAAGAGAAGCGGATGGGTTGGGTATCTGATTACGATGGATGCCGAGAAGTATTATGTATCCGGAGATACGGATGAGATACCCGAGATCAGGAATATCAAATGCGATGTGGCTTTTCTTCCAATAGGCGGTAAATACACCATGGACGCCTCCGAGGCTGCACATCTGACAAAGAACCTGCATCCGAGGGTGGTAATTCCGACACACTACGGAAGTGTTGTGGGAAGTCCTGTGGACGGTGATTTTTTCCAGGGGCTGCTTCCGAGAGACATACGATGTGAATTACTGTTATAGTACACAGAAATAAATCCCGAAGAACTGCAGTATCGAACCTGCGAGAACGAACAGATGGAAAACGGAGTGCATGTACCGTTTTCCGTTTTTTTTGCCCAGTGAATACAGGGCTGCACCTATGGAGTACGCAACACCTCCGCCGAGAATCCAGAGAATGGCCGGCCAGCCCACGGCTTCAATGGTGGGTTTTGCGGCAATTACGATGCACCAGCCGATTGCCAGATAGAAGATCATGGACATCTTATGGTATTTGTTATGGTCGATAGCAGTAAAAACAGCTGCAGTTATTGACAGACCCCATACAAGCCCGAAGATGGTCCATGCCCAGCCGGGATGCACCCTCCTGATACCGGCAAGAACAATCACTGTATATGTTCCGCCAATGAGATAGTAGATAGTACAGTGATCTATAACCTGCATGACTTTCTTGCCCATGTTTTTGTGGAGCCCGTGATAGACGCTGCTCATGGTGTACAGGATTATAAGTGACGATCCGTATATCGAAGAAGAAACGACTCCCCAGGCATCACCTTTCATTGCAGATTTCACAACACACAGAACAAGAGCCGCAATTCCAAGGGCTCCGCCGACTATGTGGCTGACCATATTGAAGATTTCCTCGCCCTTCGTATAATCGGGAAGTACCCGGTCCTTAAGCTTTGTTCTTGGCTGATGTATTCCTGATGTTGTACTCATATTATTATCCTCTTTCATGACATCTAATATAGCACATTAGATGATCTGCATCAACCGATTAATTTTCTGGCCGGTTTTTTGATAATATCTTGAATCGGCTTGTCTAAAATGGTAAACTCTTTGAGAATTTAAAGTGTAAATCTAAGGAATATGTGGGAGCGAAAACTTATGAAAAAATACAGCGAACTTTCCAAAACCGAGCTTGTTGAACTTGAGCAGAAACTTTTCCTTCAATATGAAGATATGAAGGCAAGAGGACTGTCACTTAACATGGCGCGAGGACTGCCTTCGGCAGAACAGCTTGATATGGAAGCGGATTTCTTCGGTATTTTATATCCTGATTCTGACTTCATTTCGGAAGAAGGAAAGGACTGCCGTAACTACGGAGAACTTACCGGAATACACGAAGCCAGGGTCCTTATGGGAGATATGATGGAGATACCTTCCGAAAATGTTATCGTATTTGGTAATTCGAGCCTTAATGTAATGTATGATACGGTTGCGCGCTCCATGATACTCGGAGTGTGCGGAAGTACGCCGTGGTGTAAGCTTGATAAGGTTAAGTTCCTGTGTCCGGTGCCGGGATACGACAGGCATTTTGCCATAACCGAACAGTTCGGCATAGAAATGATAAACATTCCGATGACACCGGACGGTCCCGATATGGATCTTGTTGAGAAGTATGTTAATTCAGACCCTGCGGTAAAGGGCATATGGTGCGTTCCGAAGTATTCGAATCCCGGTGGCGTAACATACTCGGAAGAGACGGTGAGAAGGTTTGCAGCACTTCGTCCTGCAGCGGAGGATTTCAGAATATTCTGGGATAATGCTTACTGCATTCATCATCTGTATGATGATAAACAGGACTATCTTCTGGAAATATTAAAGGCCTGTGCGGATGCCGGTAATCCCGACATGGTCTACAAGTTCTGTTCGACTTCGAAGGTTACATTCCCCGGAAGCGGACTTGCGGCACTTGGATCAAGCAAGAGAAACCTTGACTATATAAAGAGTGTTATAACGATTCAGACGATCGGACCCGACAAGCTCAACCAGCTTCGGCATGTCCGCTATTTTAAGGATATAAACGGCATGAAAAATCATATGAAAAAGCATGCTGCAATCCTTCGTCCCAAATTCGAACTTGTACAAAAGAGGCTTAACGAAGAACTTGGTGGCTTGGGAATCGGAGAGTGGTCCAATCCCGTAGGAGGGTATTTCGTATCATTTAATACGCTTCCCGGATGCGCCAAGACGGTAGTCGGAATGTGCAAGGACGCCGGCGTTACCATGACCGGAGCCGGAGCAACATATCCCTACAAGAAGGACCCACAGGATTCCAACATCAGGATCGCACCGACATTCCCGCCTATCGATGAACTTGCAAAGGCACTCGATGTTTTTGTGTTGTGCGTTAAATTGGCCAGTGTACAAAAGTTGTTAGAGGAAGATGTCACGATTGCAAAGCAATCGTGACGCGGCGACATCGACGAAGTCGATGTTGGTTTTATATCAAAAGAGGGAATGAGAACATGAATCCCGACAGACCGGAGCGAGTCGATCGCACACTTATTCATAACGGTGCCATAGTAGACATATATCAGGATAAGATGCAGCTTCCCGACGGAAGCTTTGAGAACTTTGATTTTATCAAACATAAAGGGGCTGCTGCGGTAATTCCCGTACTCGATGACGGCAGAATCATAATGGTCCGCCAGTACAGGAATGCCATTGATTCATATACACTTGAGATCCCGGCAGGAGGTCTTAACGGTGCAGACGAGCCGACAAAGGTTGCCGCTCACCGTGAACTTGAAGAGGAGACCGGCTATTATGCCGAGATGGAGGATGTGGAATTCCTTCTGAGCCTTTATACGACAGTGGCCTTTTGCAATGAGAAGATAGATATCTATGTGGCACATAACCTTCGCAAGACCGCCCAGCATCTTGATGATGACGAGTTCATTGATGTGGAAGTTTACACGCCGGATGAGCTAAAATCCCTTATCCTTGAGGGAAAGATCGTGGATGCGAAGACGATTGCCGCTCTTAGTACGTATTTATTAAAGATGTCCCCTGCCGATTAAAAATTTTATGTAAGGCATTTATTGTAAACTTTTTATTGTAAACTTTTCACAATATCTTGTTAGGTTCAAAATCGGTGTTTACGATATATTGTGTCAAGTACAAAAAAGTGCTACAAATGCGATAAAATCAAGGAATTTTAATGTTGATTTTATAAAAAAATCTGCTTATAATAAAACCCGTAGCGCAAACTCTGGGGAGTTGTTTGTGCCGCAGTAAAGGCAGATTATTTTTATGGAACAAGCTATTCAAGGATTCATAACTTATTTACATAACGTCAAGAAAAAATCCCTGAACACGGAATTATCATATAGGAGAGACTTAAGCAAGATGCAGGACTATTTCAGTACTGTAGGAATTACCGAGCTTAAGGATGTCACCGAGGATGCTCTTGCAAAATATGTTGAGCATCTCAATGAGAGCGGATTTGCCGCTGCAACGGTATCAAGATCCGTAGCAAGCGCAAAGGCGTTCTTCCATTATTGCGCAAACGAAGGTCTTGTGGACAAGGATCCCACCGGAGTGCTTAAGGCACCCAAGATCGAGAAGAAGATGCCCGAGATACTGACTATGGACGAGGTGACGAGGCTTCTCGAACAGCCAAAGGGTGACAGCCCGAAGGAGATCAGGGATAAGGCAATGCTTGAGCTTTTGTATGCTACGGGAATCAGGGTATCCGAACTTATGAATCTTGAGATTTCCGATGTGAATATGCAGATGTCATACATCACCTGCAGGGATGCTTCCAAAGAGCGTGTTATTCCTTTCGGAAGAGAGGCAAAGCATGCACTGACACGATATCTGGACAGCGGAAGGGCGGCAATGGTTGAGGACCAGTCTTCCAAAATACTGTTTGCAAACTGCTCGGGGCAGAAGATGAGCCGTCAGGGATTCTGGAAGCTGATCAAGTACTATGCCAAGAAAGCCAAGATAACCGCTGATATAACACCTCATACGCTGCGCCATTCATTTGCGGCACACCTTGTGGAAAACGGTGCGGATCTTCGTGCGGTTCAGGAAATGCTGGGACATTCGGATATTTCCACGACCCAGATATATGCAACAATGAATCATAACAAGATAAGAGAAGTATATGCTAAAGCTCATCCGAGAGGATAGTATTTCGGAACACGTCCTGTAAAAACAGCGTGATATTTGAAGCCGCATTCAAGAAGGAGAGCTTCGACCCGGTCAAAATTATATGCCACATGTTCTGCTGTATGCGCGTCACTTCCTATCGTAACAATTTCACCGCCAAGCTCTTTGTAGCGTTTAACGATATCGCGGCAGGGATTCGGTTCACCCAGATTAGCCTGGTATCCTTTGGAATTAACTTCAAGGGCAATTCCTTTTTCGACAATGATTTTTAATATAGGATCGATGTAATCGGAGTATTTCTTATAGGAATACTCTTTATTTTTGTTCGGACCGTATCTTACCACATAGTCCATGTGGCCTATTGCATCAAAATCCGAGAAAGCCTTAAGGCAGGCAAGGGATTCGGTAAAGTATTCCCTGTATGCTTCTTCTTCACTGCGTCCTTCGAAGTATTCGGGATAATATGGATCAACGTTTTTGGGATTGTGTACTGAACCGATTATAAAATCAAAGGGATATTGGTTTACATAACTGCCATACCAATCCGCAAGCCATGGAAGCAGACCCAGTTCCACGCCCCACAGAAGTGTGATCTTCTCCCGGTATTTGTCGCAAAGTTCCAGATATCTGCTTCTGTACGCCTCGCAATCAAGGATGAACTGCCCCTCTATCGGATAGTCCTTGTCCATATGCTCGGTAAAGCACATTATATCAAGACCGCGATCAATCCCGGCCTGTATCACATTTTCCATTTCTTCATCACAATCGCTTGAGAAGGATGTATGTAAATGTATGTCTGCTCGTATCATTATTGTTCTCCTGATTTACTCCGCTCAGACGCCGCTCAGGCTGTCACGATCACAGATCGTGAC
>DGUG01000051.1:33134-37168 GCA_002394535.1 Lachnospiraceae bacterium UBA4316 | reverse complement strand
AATGAAGCTATCGGCAGGATCACAACTGCTGTAGGAATGGTTACCGATATAGCGAGCCAGACAAATCTCTTAGCGCTTAACGCTTCCATAGAGGCTGCAAGAGCCGGTGAAATGGGTAAGGGCTTTGCGGTTGTTGCGGAGAGCATCGGTAATCTTGCCAATCAGTCTGCTGAATCGGCAGCCGAGATCAGAAGCATCATAGACGAGCTGACCAAGCAGTCCGAGCAAAGCGTAATGGCTTCGGAGTCAGTTGAAGCAGCTATCGATGAAGAGCAGATGATCCTCGATGAGACCAAGAAGAGATTTGATATTCTTAATACAGAGATTACCAATTCCGTAGAGGACATCAGGGGCATTTCTTCACAGACCGAGAGCCTTGAGAATATCAAGTCAACCATTGTGGAAAATGTCAGCGATCTGTCGGCCATTTCCGAAGAAAATGCTGCAAGTACCCAGGAAGTTACGGCTTCAATGGAGAACATCGCAATGAACATCAAACAGATCAGCGATGATTCGGAAGGAATGAATGATATTGCAAAGGATCTTGTTTCATCGGTGGGAGAATTTACTTTCTAAAACAGACGGAAACAATCCCGACTAAATTCAGAAGGACGGCATTATCTGCCGTCCTTTTGGGTTATGGGCGTGGCTCTCAAGATGCTTACGGAGGAATAATATGAGAGATTTACCGAAACCCGGACAGGTTTACAGACATTTTAAGGGAAATATATACCGGATAATCACCCTTGCCACTCATTCGGAAACCGGCGAGACACTGGTCATCTATAAGAGGGATGATGCCGAGGAAAAATCATACGCCAGGCCTCTTGATATGTTCCTTAGCGAAGTGGATCATAAAAAGTATCCGGACGTAAGGGATAAATACAGATTTACTCTTTGTTCGGAAGATGTGTTATCTGACCTTGGGATAGATGATGCGGGAATTGATGATGTATCGGGGCTTGATCCTCTGCTTGAGGCGTTTCTTGATGCCGGTTCAATAACGGAAAAGATTGACCGCTTTTATGATATGAGAAAGAGTGCAAATGACGAAATGCTTAAGTTTGTTGCCGCATCACTTGATATTGAAGTATCAGGGGATACACAGGAGAAATACGATGAGATACTTAGGGCACTCAAAGCAAGAGAAAAATATGAAAGTAACAGGTTGCGCGGATAAGGAATTTTCTATATAATTGTGCACGGTGATTTTGATTGAAATGAAAGGCAGGTCTGAATATGTATTCACTTGACGAAGTTAAAGCGGTAGATACCGAGGTGGCATCCGCCATAGAAGCGGAAATGGCCAGACAAAACAGCCATATTGAGCTGATCGCCTCCGAAAACTGGGTAAGTAAGGCTGTTATGGCGGCTATGGGTTCACCCCTTACCAATAAATATGCCGAAGGATATCCGGGTAAGAGATACTATGGCGGCTGCGAGTGTGTGGATGTGGTTGAAGAACTTGCAAGAGAGCGGGCTAAGAAGCTGTTCGGCTGTGACTATGTTAATGTTCAGCCTCATTCGGGAGCACAGGCTAACATGGCCGTTTTCTTCGCTATGCTTGAGCCCGGTGATACATATATGGGTATGAACCTTGATCACGGCGGACATCTCTCACATGGCTCACCGGTCAATATTTCAGGTAAATACTTTAACTGTGTTCATTACGGAGTAAATGAGGACGGATTCATAGATTACGATGAAATGGAAAGGATCGCTATGGAGTGTAAACCCAAGATGATTCTTTCGGGTGCCAGCGCATATGCAAGAGCTATTGATTTTAAGCGTATCAGACAGATATGTGATAAGGTCGGTGCATATATGATGGTTGACATTGCGCACATCGCAGGACTTGTTGCCACAGGTATGCATGAAAGCCCTATTCCCTATGCGGATGTTGTTACAACAACGACCCACAAGACTCTTCGCGGACCTCGTGGTGGAATGATCATGTGTAATCAGGAAGCAGCCGACAAGTTCAATTTCAATAAGGCTGTTTTTCCGGGAATTCAGGGGGGACCTCTTATGCATGTAATAGCTGCAAAGGCAGTATGCTTCAAGGAAGCCCTTACTCCCGAATTCAAGGAATACGGTAAGAATATTGTTGCTAATGCCAAGGCACTTTGTGACGGACTCCAGAAGAGAGGATTATCAATTGTATCAGGCGGAACGGATAATCACCTTATGCTTCTCGACCTTCGCCCTCAGAATCTTACGGGCAAGGAGATTGAAAAGCTTCTTGACGAGGCACATATCACAGCGAACAAGAACACTGTTCCCAATGATCCTCAGAAGCCTTTTGTTACAAGCGGTATCAGACTCGGCACTCCTGCGGTAACATCCCGCGGAATGGGAACCGACGATATGGACAGGATTGCGGAAGCAATTGCATTTGTTGTTAACGAAGGCGAAGCAGGGGTTCCCAAGGCACGTGCCATCGTGGACGAACTTACAGCAAAATATCCGCTTGTTATGTAATCATTTTTTTGCTGATAAATGGTTTTTTCGAGTTTACTATTTTTATTTTGGTTTATCCCCATATTCTTTGCCCTGTATTATATCTGCCCGGCAAAATGGCGTAATATTACCCTTTTTGCGGGCAGTATTGTTTTTTATGCCTGGGGCGAACCGTCATATCTTATCCTTATATTTGTATCGATCCTTGTAAACTGGGCAGCAGGGCTGGCGATCGCAAAATTCAGAAGCAGACAGGCCGAAGGGCACACCCGGTGGGAGAAAATCATTTTCGTCGCTGCCATGGCCTTCGATTTCGGTATGCTGTTCGTATTTAAATATACGGGATTTTTTGTATCAAACATTAACTCTTTGTTTAATACTTCGTTAAAAGATCCTGCTTTTACGCTTCCTCTGGGAATCAGTTTCTACACCTTTCAGATAGCATCATATGTAATAGACCTGTACAGGGGAAAGATCAAAGAGGAGAGGAATATTCTCACTCTCGGCACGTATCTTGTTATGTTCCCGCAGCTTATTGCAGGGCCTATCGTTGTATATTCCCAGGTGTCGGAAGAGTTGCATAAGCGTGAAATAACACCTCAAAAAGTGGCAGACGGAATAGCTGTATTTATACTGGGCCTGTCCTCAAAGGTGCTTATTGCCAATACTGTGGGGGAACTTTGGAAGGATCTTGAACTTATAGGCTATGAGCGTATATCGATGCCGCTGGCATGGCTTGGAGTTGTGGCATTCACCCTTCAGATATACTTTGATTTCAACGGTTATTCGCTTATGGCAAGAGGCCTGGGGAAAATGCTGGGATTTGAAATACCGATGAACTTTAACTATCCATACATATCGCTGTCTCTTACCGAGTTTTGGAGACGCTGGCATATGACTTTGTCCGGGTGGTTTAGAGACTATGTTTACATTCCCCTGGGAGGCAACAGAAAAGGAAGAGCCAGAACTTATGTAAACCTCTTTATCGTTTGGTTCCTGACCGGATTTTGGCACGGAGCCGGATGGAACTTCATATGCTGGGGTTTGTTTTTCTTCGTATTCCTGGCACTGGAAAAATCATTTCTTGGTAGATTTCTTGACAGTCACAGGATTTTTGCAAGGTGCTATTCTCTTGTGCTCATAGGGCTGTCATGGATGATATTTGCAATAACGGACTTCCGGGAGCTTGGTGTGTATTTTTCCAGACTTATGGCGTTTTCAAGTATAGGTGCCTCCAATGATTTTGTGTATTACGCAAGAAACTACGGAGTTGTGATTGCTATCGGCTGCATCATGTCGGCATCACTTGTTCCCGGCTGGCTGCGCAAAGTTGTAATGCCCTGCAGCGGGCACAGCGCAAGAGGAGTATTCGGGATAGCCCTTCAGGCTGTGCTGCTGTTTATGTGTGTGTGTTATCTTGCGGATGCAAGCTATAATCCGTTTTTGTATTTCCGGTTCTGAGGTAGTTGATTGAGAAACTGATAATTATGAAAGAAAACTTGAAATCAATAATCGAATATCCGGGCGTTGTGATTTTCTTCGGACTGTGTGTGGCAATGCTGGCAGGATATCTT
>DGUG01000051.1:0-33073 GCA_002394535.1 Lachnospiraceae bacterium UBA4316 | reverse complement strand
TTTTGCCGGATAAAGAGTACTCACAGATGGAGAACAGGTATCTGCAAAGCCGTCCGTCTGTTTCTCTCTCATCCCTTGCGGACGGTTCGTTTATGGACAGCTTTGAGACATATACCAACGAGCAGGTTATGTTTCGGGATTTTCTTGTAAAATGCAAGTCGGTCTTTGTGTGGGCAACGGGATCAGTCGAAAACAACGGGATTGCAAGGGGCGATAAAGGATTTCTGTTTGATAAAACAACGTCTATATCATCCAAGGCTTCAAAAAACATTGCGGCAATCAGAAATTTTGTTCAGAAGTCGGACAGGGATGTGTATATAGCAATTGCACCGACATCCGTGTGGGTTAATGCAGACTGTCTTCCGGCAGGGATGCCTGTACTTGATGAAGTATCACTTTCAAACGAACTTACACTTGCTCTTGCGGATGAAAAAAAAGGGCATATCATATACTTATATGACATTCTGAATAGACACAGGGATGAATACATATTCTACCGCACAGACCACCATTGGACAACAAAGGGTGCGGGTTATGCATATGAAGAGATTGCGGACAAAATGGGTCTTGAGTGGCAGGATATCAGCCGGTACAACAGAGGTGAGGCTTATGATTTTTACGGAACTCATTATGCAAAGTACAAAGGACCTTTTGTGTCGCCGGATACGATAGAGTATTACGATGTTCCCATAAATTCTCTTGAAAGGGAGAAAGATACGGAATATGATCTTATTGATACAGACAAGTTTGACGGATTTGATAAGTACGGTGCCTTTATGTACGGTAATGACGGAAAGTGTGTTGTACACGCCGGCAAAGGTCAGGGCAAAAATCTGTATATTTTCAAAGATTCTTATGCAAACTGCTTGATTCCGTATCTTGTAATGAATTATGATAATATTACCGTCATGGATCTGAGATATTTCGGAGGAAGCGTTTCGGAGGAGATTGCAAAAGATCCTCAGGCGGATATTATACTTGTGTATAACTGGTCGTTTGTAAATGACGATAACCATTTTTATAAACTGGCAGACAAATGAGTAAAAATAATAATACCGACAAGAATATGGATAATCATTCAAAAGAGCGGAAGATCAGGCAGATTTTTCCAAACGGTGACGTAAGCGGAAATACAGAGTCGCCGAAAGATAAAGAAGGACATCCCAAAGAAGAAAAAAAGAAGGATACGATTAAAAAGGAAGAAAACGCGGAGGCACTCCATGTGATAAGGATCGTATCGGTAATGGTCGCGATGATTTTCTCGCTCCTGTTTGCTATGGCAGGAGGGATCGGTCTGGCGCTCTGGGATGAGGGAAGAACGATATCCGAATTAAATGCGATAGTATTTGCAAAAGAGATGGACGGGGTGGCAGAGGACACTTCGGAAACGGATGAATCAGCGATATCCATAGCCGGTGCAGAGGAGACTGAGCCAGTGCCCGAGCCGGAGGAGATCGAAGAGCCAGAACCGGAAGAAGGCGCAGATGAGAGCGATTATGGTCTTACCATATCTGCTGACACGGATGGCGTGGAGTCCATTACAAAGGCGGGCAGTTCGGATGAAATAGAGCTTGCCGGGGACGATGAGACCCCGGAAGTACTTGACCCTCTTGCAGACTATCCTATTCCGTTCACGACTGTAGATGAGAGCTATTTTACCGATGCTCTGTTTATAGGGGATTCGAGACTTCAGGGATTCGGATTCTGGTCAGGCATACCGGCAACATATTATTGCGCTACAGGGTTTCATGTTTATAAATATGAGACAACCAACGTTGTTCAGACCGAAAACGGCAAGGTTCCGATATTTGAAGCAATGCCGTATGATGCTTTTACAAAAGTATATATCAAGGTCGGACTTAACGAGCTGGGGTACGGAACGGAAGAAAATTTTGAGAAAACATATGCCGAACTTATCGCCAAGATCCGGGAATATGAGCCCAGAGCCATAATATTCGTTCATGCGATACTTCCGGTTACGGCAGAAAAATCAAATACCGACAAGGCTCACAACAACGCAAACATAGCCGCAAGGAATGCGGCACTTGAGCAGTTCGCCAAGGAGCAGAAGGCATATTTCATTGATGCGGGACCTTCTCTTTCGGATGAGGAAGGAAACTTAAGACCTGAAATGACAAGTGACGGAATACACCTTAAACCCGAGTATATGAAGTTGTGGAGAGATTATCTGTGCGAGCACGGAGTTGTAATTAATTAAAGGTGAGGAGATTAAGAGATGAGAAAGATGAAATTGTTTACGATTGTAACTGTAGTTGCCGCATTTGTCCTGGGGGCATGCGGTGGCAAGAAGGCTGATTTTGATGTGGATGCGTTGGGAAACGAGCTTAACGAGCAGATAACCTATGCGGATACTTTGATGCCCCTTGATCTTGATACTGCCGGAATGTTCTTAAATTTTTCCGAAATCAATGTTACCAAGGCTGCCATATATGAAGGAAGCGGCGGTACGGCTGAAGAAATCGTAGTCCTTGAATGTGCAACCGAGGATGATGCAAAGAAAGCGGAAGAGGTTCTTAAGACTCGCGTCAGTGAACAGATTGAAAGCTTTACCGATTATGTTCCGGGCGAGCTTACCAAACTTAATGCTGCGGTTATTAAGGTAAACGGAAAGTATGCTGTATTATCTGTTTCCGATACTCCGGATGAGGCAGGCAAGATAATCGGTAAGTATATGTAGGCTTTTTTCGTTATATCAGGGTGCCGGTTTAAGTCCGGCACCCTTTAAAATGGGCGAAAATTCGGCGCATAGTAACATAATAGTCAGAATATTCATAACATTAGCAAATAATATTTAAAAAAATAAAAATATTTTTAAAAATTGTATTGACAATTACCAAAACGGGCTATATAATACAACCATAGAAAACAAACAGAGGTAACGAAGAGAATGAATCCACCGATTACAGGATTCAAATCCGAGTAAAGGAGGTACGGACCACCTAAAACATAAATTTTAGATTTCGAATGAAACACATAGTGTAAGAAATTTGAAATCCCGGGTTTATGAGACGATACGAATTGAGATAGAAGAATCTACGACAAGGAAAGCGCGATGTGAAGCGAAGATGCAGGTGCCAGAGAGCACATAAGAGAAGCATCATGAAAATGCAGTTCCGGTAGAGTGACAACTGAATAGAGAAACCATTAACATCGAAATCCTGATAAAAGGGTCAGGTGACAGATAAGTATCGTAGAACTTGGGATGTTGATCGGAGGTACAGTCCATTGGATACAGTCTCAATGTAAAGGCGGATGCAGGTTGAAAGATCGGCATCCGCTTTTACTTTGTGTCAAAAGGGACGGGTTTTTTTGACATCTTTTGACATCTAAAGCGTTGTAGTTGTGATTTGATTCTGCTATACTATATCTTGTATGACTATCGGGTTTAAAAACATAAATAAGCCGGTCGTGTTGGCCGGAAAGCTCATCGGCCTTCTGCTTATGGCCGGTGTGTTTTTGGTGCCGGCATGTAGAAGTGTCCGGGCGGCAGATTCGGTAACTGTGGTCATAGATCCCGGTCACGGAGGAAAATCCGAAGGGGATGATGAGACCAATTCCGGCGCCAAATACCACGGACTTGAAGAAAAAAATATTACTCTTATCACCGCTCTCGCCATGTACGATGAGCTTAGCCAATACGGAAACGTTAATGTTTATTTGACAAGAGACAGGGATGCGGAAATGTCGCTCTCGCAACGTGTGGAGTATGCACAGTCTGTCGGTGCGGATGTTATTATCTCTATTCATTACAATGCATCAGCCTATCACAATTATTTCGGTTCGGAGATATTCACTTCGGCATACGGAAGGTATTACGGTGTTGGTCACGCACTTGCCGAAAAAATAATGGACGAGTGGGTGGCAGACGGTAACATCGAGAAGGATATCAAGACACGTATAGGTAAGAAGGGCGACTATTACGGGCTTATCAGGAACGGTGTTACGGCGGATATACCGACGATCATACTCGAACACGGATACCTTGATAACGACAAGGACTACCAGAGGATCAAGAACGATATCGCATGGAGGCGGTTTGGAGTGCTTGATGCGACGGCTGTAGCCAAGTTCTACGGTCTTGAGAAAAATGTTGTAAAAGACAGTGTTGAGCCGACGGTTGAAATATTAGAACCGGAAAGTCCGGTCATGCCGGATGAAACCGAGCCCGAAGGTGTAAGGCTTGAGATAAACGGTTATAACAGTAATAAGGGCGATGTTGATTTTACGCTTTATGCTTATGATGATGAAAGTAAACTGATGTATTACGGCCTGATGACAGGGGACGTAACAAAGGATACGATTTTTGAGGAACTGGAACTTTGGGACGGAAATAACGGCAAGATGACCGGGACATTCCATATCCAGCCGGGCTATGAGGGCAAGATAACAGCGAAGGTTTTCAACGTTTACCAGCTTGACGGAATGAGCAATTCCGTAGATCTTGTTGCCAACGAAGAAGCACCCGATGATGAAGAAGATAATGCGGTCATAGATGAAGACTCGGAAGAGACTGATGAAGATATTTACTTTAAGGAACCGTTTGAGACCGAGGATGACAGCTGGGAGATAGGCGGTAGTATTCCTACGGTCGATACGTCCGCAATAGCAAACGCCATAGATAAGAACACGGAATCTAAAGTTAAACAATCATATACATATTTGATAATCGCAGGTCTTGTCGGAACAGTTACACTTGCGGTCGCGATTGTTCTGGGGGTTTCCGCCGCAACGCAGAAGCGGAGGAAAAAGCGGAGAAAGAATCGCAGAGATGTTTTTGACTGGGCGGATGATTACGACAGGGATTGATTATCAGGAAGAAGAAAGGTGGTGCAAAGTTTTCTATGAAGATCACATTTGTCGGCGCTGACCATGAAGTAACCGGAAGTTGTCATTATCTGGAGGTTGGGGATAAGCACATTCTGGTTGATTACGGAATGGAGCAGGGAATTAACCTGTATGAGAATGTACCGATGCCTGTGGATGCGGCGATGATTGATTATGTACTGCTGACGCATGCACATATTGACCACTCAGGTCTCTTGCCCCTGCTGTATGCAAAGGGCTTCCGGGGTCAGATATACGCAACCGAGGCAACTGCCGATCTGTGCAGCATAATGCTTCGGGACAGTGCCCATATACAGATGGCGGAAGCAGAGTGGAGAAACAGAAAAGCCAAGAGATCATCAGAGGTCAACGAGTATGTTCCCCTCTATAATATGGAAGACGCGGACGGGGCAATACGATGCCTGGTTCCGGTTAAATACGGAAATAAAGTAACGGTTTGTAACGAACTTTCCGTAAGATTCACGGATGTGGGACATCTTCTGGGATCGGCTGCCATAGAGGCATGGCTGACAGAAGACGGAGTGACCAGGAAAGTCGTGTTCTCCGGCGATATCGGTAACACCAATCAGCCGCTTATCAGGGATTTTGATACGATTGAGGAAGCGGATTATGTGCTTTGCGAATCCACATACGGAGACAGGCTTCATACAAAGGGCAGAGTTGATTATTCAGGAGAGCTGGCCAATATAATCAGGGATACTTTTGCAAAAGGCGGAAATGTTGTCATTCCTTCATTTGCGGTAGGAAGGACCCAGGAGATACTGTATTATATCAGGCAGATCAAGGAGAGACATCTGCTGGACGATCTTGGTGATTTTCCTGTGTATGTAGATTCTCCTCTTGCTGTTGAAGCAACCGGCGTGTTTAACAAAAATGTCAGCGAGTGTTTTTCGGAAGATGCACTCTCGCTTGTAAGGCGCGGAATCAATCCGCTTGTGTTCACGGGACTTAATCTGTCAATCACAAGCGATGAGTCGAAGGCTATTAACTTTGACACTGAGCCCAAGGTTATTATATCCGCATCGGGAATGTGCGAGGCCGGAAGAATCAGACACCACTTAAAGCACAATCTGTGGCGTGAGGAGTGTACCATACTGTTTGTCGGCTATCAGGCGGTGGGAACTCTCGGGCGCTCTCTAGTAGAAGGCGCCAAAGAGGTTCATCTGTTCGGAGAGACGATCGAGGTCAGGGCGAAAATCACAAAGCTTGAGGGTGTATCGGGTCACGCGGATAAGGCCGGACTTACAAGGTGGATGTTAGGATTCAAGAATGATCCCAAGATGGTATTTATAGTCCACGGCGACGATACCGTAACGGATGATTTTGCGGCGTACCTTCATGATGAGCACGGGTTCAATACTTATGCGCCCTTCTCCGGAACAAGTTACGATCTGATCGCGGATGAGTTCATTGAGGAGACCACCGGGGTTAAGATCGAAGGCGCCAAGAAGAAGACAAGGGCTGCATCAACTGTATTCGAAAGACTTGTTGCTGCAGGACAAAGGCTCCTTGCGGTCATCAGTCATAATGAAGGCGGAGCTAACAAGGATCTGGCGAAGTTTGCGGATCAGATCAACAGTCTGTGTGATAAGTGGGATAGGTAATGTCACGATTGCTAGGCAATCGTGACGCGGCGACGCCGACGAAGTCGGTGTTGGTTGTAGATCAAAAGGTGGATTATAAATGACAAAAGGCGATATTTACTTCAGGGAAATAGTTGAGCGGATTCTGGATGAGGGCTCCATGGATGTTAATCCTCGACCTCGTTATGCGGACGGCACACCGGCACATACTCTTTCGATAAATCATGTGATGTGTACATATGATCTTACGAAGGGCGAGTCTCCGTTTATAACCCTGCGTCCCATTGCAATCAAATCAGCCATCGGAGAGCTTTTGTGGATATACAGGGATATGTCCAATGACCTTGATCTGCTTCGTGATAAATACAATATCACATGGTGGGATGAATGGGATATCGGTGACAGAACTATTGGTCAGTGCTACGGAGCTACAGTTAAAAAGTGGAATCTGACGGAAAATCTTATTAACGACATCAAAAATGATCCCGACGGGAGACGTCACATAATCAATATGTGGCAGGAGGATGATTTCAAACAAAAGCACGGGCTCAAGCCTTGCGCGTACCAGACTGTTTGGAATGTCAGAGAGACATATTTGGATTGCTGCCTTTTCCAGCGGAGCTCCGATTTTCTGACGGCCGGATGTATCAACCAGCTGCAGTATATGGCATTTCTTATAGCGGTTGCCAATCATCTGGGATATACTCCCGGAAGATTTACATGGTTTTGCGCTAATGTTCAGGTATATGACAGACATATTGAACAGGCAAAGGAGATGCTCTCGCGCAAAAGCATTGAATGCAGTCCTGTTATTACGCTTCCGGAGGGAAAATCATTTTGGGAACTTGAAGTGAATGATTTTAAGGTTGAGGGATATCCCCGGGAAGAGATAAAGGAGAAGAACCCGCAGCTAAAATTTGATTTAGGGATATGATGATAGGAAGGTCAGTTATATGAAATGTATAGCAGCTGTAGATAATAATTGGGCGATCGGAAATAAGGGTAAGCTCCTTGTATCGATTCCGAACGATCAGAAGATGTTCAGAAACGAGACTACGGGAAAGGTAGTAGTCTTGGGACGCAAGACTCTTGAGACTTTTCCGCAGGGTCTTCCGCTTAAGAACAGGACCAATATAATCCTGTCCCGAGACAAGGACTATAAGGTTAAGGACGCCATTGTTGTGCACGATGATAAGGAACTGTTAGAACTTTTGAAAACCTATGATTCAGACGATATATATATTATCGGTGGTGAAAGCGTTTATGCCGCGTATGTCGATTATTGTGATACGGCGATAATCACCAAGATAGATCAAAACTATGAATCGGATGCATATTTCCCGAATCTTGAAGAGAATGAAAACTGGCAGATGGTGGCAGAGTCGGAGGAGATGACCTGTTTTAGTGTGGAATACACATTCAGGGAGTATCGTAATTTGAAGGTTAAACCTATGTAAGCTGCCACAAATAAGAGAAGCAGAGGGTGTCATAATGAGATTAAAAAAAGGTGCATTAAAAACAATATTTTGTCTTGCTCTTGCGGTATGTATCGCGATTCCTTTCGGAGCGACCGATACTCATGCGGAAATATTCTATCTTCAGACAGGAAGAAGATTTGACTCCACATTTTATGCAAATTATTATCCTGATCTGAAAGCAAAATACGGTTACAATGCACAGAAACTTTTAGATCACTATTTGAATTACGGGATTTTTGAAAGGCGTATTCCGTCGGCATATTACATCAACAACATGGATGCCCTCGGGATCGGCGAGATAACTCCTAAGGAACTTCTGTATCAGAGAAAGAGCCTTCGCAAGGGGTGTTCCGAGGCTGAATTTTACAATGCATATGATGAGGCATATCCGATAGTTGTGGCAGCAAGAGCCGCGGCACCGAATAATATGTACGGACAGATGGCTTACGTTGCAAACGCTATTTACAACAGGATTAACTACAATCCCGGAGTTCGGTACAAGACAAGCGGAGCTCATTACAATGATCCCTGCGGTGTATTCGGAAATGTAGACAAGTATCCGAACGGAATGAGAATTCCATACGGATGCGACTGTGCAGGCTCTACCCGTGCTATGGGACTGTGTCTTAATATGCTCCAGATTCCGTATCAGCATATCAATGAAAATCAATGGAAGCAGCAGTGGTGCCGGGTTATGATAAACGGGAAGGCATATGCACTTGATCCTTACCTGACACCTTATGTAATGGAAGAGACATACTATGTTCGCCTGTACCCGCCTTTTATGAATTGAAGATAGGAGGGGCCCACGGAGTGGGAAGACCCTGTCTTCACCGCGAGGCCCATCGCGAAGCGATCCAAATGCCGAGCGACCTTAACTTATGAAGATAGGAGGGGACCATTATTAAACAGTTATCCATTTTTAAAACTATTATCATAATCACAGTGCTATTTTCTATTCTGGCCGGATGCGGTAAAAAGCCCGGGCAGGACATATCAGGTGCCGCAGATAATTCCAATGATGCAGCAGAAACCGAAGTTCAATCCGAAGCGGCGGGTTCTGCAGAAACCTTGCATGAAGATGTCAGTGAAACCAAGCCGTCACTTGCAAGTCGTCTGTGCGGCAAATACAGTTATCATATTTCGGGCAACAATCAGGAAGATGAGTATTATATTTTAGATGTCATATCTTTTGGAGATAATCTGTACGCTTATGCCGGAGAAGCTATAGGGGACGGAAGCACAGGCACACTTGAGGCGTACAGTTTCTGGGCAATGGAGTTATTGCCGGATAATGCCATGGATGTGTCTGATACCGGAAAAAACCGGATCGGCGTTAATCTTCTTCAGTTTTCCGTGATGAGTAATATCGGCAAATACTGGAGCGGGCCTGTACACGGTTATGTGGAACTTACGGATGAAGGGCTTCTGTTTGAAGGCTTTGATGACGGATTCCTGTGTCCGTCCGCGGATGAGGGCAGGCTGTTTCTTAAGGATGAAAGGGTGGAAGATGTTTTTGTCTACCTAAATGACAACAGTAAAAAATCATCCCGTGAGTTTGAGGGGCTGTGGAAGGGAGTCGGAGAAGACGAAAGTGTATGGATCGATTTTGACGGAAGTAATGTCCGTATATATCAAAAGAGGCCTGACAGTGAAGTAGTCTTTGCAGCAGGCGGCTATGAGATTTCAAAAGGAAAGATCGAATGTGTGATGAGCTTCCTCGGTTACGGAACTGAGCCTTATGAGTGGAGCGCTAGATATAAGTATGAAGGAGACAAGCTGAGCATCGTATCGGAATACGGCGATGAGATCTCCGTGTTAGGCGAGAAGGCTGTATTTACCAGGGCATCTGAAAGCGATATCCCGGTGTATTCTGTCAATGACATAAAACTTGATGAGTCTTCATTTGTAAATTATGAAGATGAAGATTCAGGGGATATTGGGGAATTAGAGACACTGAGCGAAGGATTTTTCGGGGTGTGGACAGCGTCATCAAAGGACTATAATGAGGCTGTGGATAGTGCAAGAGCGTTGTGTGATGCGGGTTTTGATGCAAGGGTGTATTATTCGCCCGAGTGGGAAAACTTAAATAAAGACCCTTACTACTGTGTTACAGCCGGAGTATTTGATCAAAAAAATGAAGCGGATAATGCACTGGATAACCTTAAGACGAAGGGTCATTCGGGCGCATATGTGAAGCACACCGGTTACCGCAAATACATGACAGTTGATTATTCGGTAATGGGAGGACCTGATGCCACGGTAACAGATGACAGGGTAGTGATCAAAGATGTTCCGATGGCCATTCCGTATGAGTGGAATGCAGGTTATGAAAGTGATGAAGAAGGATACACGGTATCCCTTGTCATTGATGAGAACACAGTGTTTGATGATTCCTGCGAGATGGAGTTTTTCGGAAATTACGAAAAAGGGGACAGCCCGCTTGAGTGGTTTAAAAAGAATTATGAGTTGATGGAATCGGACCCTGACGGGTACAGTACAAATGGGATGCCGCTTACGGGTGTATTTGAGGTCGGGATAAACGGATCGCACATCGACAGATTTTTCGGAAGCTACTGGTGGGATTAATATTGACTTTTTGCGGATGTAGGACGATAATTATTTGAAAAAATACAGAAAGAAGGAGTGACAAATGGAAAAGAAAAACATTGACTGGGGCAATCTGGGATTTGCATACATGCAGACTGATTACCGTTTCGTGTCCAACTACAAGGACGGAAAGTGGGACGATGGCGAGCTATCCACAGATGCAAACATCGTGCTCAATGAATGCTCATGCGTATTGCAGTATTCGCAGTCTGTTTTTGAGGGACTGAAGGCGTATACCACTGAGGACGGAAGAACCGTAGTGTTCCGCCCCGATCTTAACGGCGAGAGAATGGAGCAGTCCGCAGCCAGACTTAAGATGCCTGTATATCCCAAGGAGAAGTTTATTGAGGCAGTCAAAAAGGTTGTTAAGGCAAATGAAGCTTTTGTACCTCCTTACGGAAGCGGCGCATCACTTTATCTGCGTCCATATATGTTCGGATCGGATGCAATCATCGGCGTTAAGCCCGCAAACGAGTACCAGTTCCGTATTCTTACTACACCGGTAGGACCTTACTTTAAGGGCGGCGTAAAACCTCTTACGGTTCGTATATGTGACTATGACCGTGCAGCACCGCATGGAACAGGTAACATCAAGGCGGGTCTTAACTATGCAATGAGCCTGTATGCAATCGTTGATGCACATGAGAAGGGATTCGACGAAAACTTCTATCTTGATGCTGCAACACGTACCAAATTAGAGGAAACAGGCGGAGCCAACATCATCTTTATCACAAAGGACGGCAAGCTTGTTACACCGAAGTCGGATTCGATTCTGCCTTCGATCACAAGAAGATCTATTGTTCAGGTTGCAAGAGAGTACCTTGATATGGAAGCCGAAGAGCGCGAGATATTTGTTGACGAACTCGGAGATTTTGCTGAGTGTGGACTGTGCGGTACAGCAGCAGTTATCTCACCTGTCGGCAAGATTGTAGACCACGGCAAGGAGATCTGTCTGCCTGCCGGAATGAGCGATATGGGCCCTGTGACGAAGAAGCTGTATGACACACTTACCGGAATCCAGATGGGCAGGATCAAAGGACCCGAAGGCTGGGTTGTAGAGATTTGCTGATAGGGTGGGCCCGCGACCTTTTAAGAGAAAGAGGAAAACAATATGAAAAGTTTCATGAAAGAGTTTAAAGAGTTTATTTCACGCGGCAGCGTGATGGATATGGCTGTCGGTATCATCATCGGCGGAGCGTTTACGGCAATCGTCAATTCACTTGTTAATGATCTTGTAATGCCGATCCTCTCACTTCTTACGGGCGGATTTGATTTTACGAAGTTAACTGTTGTACTTGGCTCCGGAGAGGGTGCTGCAACGCTTAATTACGGAATGTTCATTGCAGCAGTAATCAACTTCCTGCTTATTGCGCTTGTTATCTTCTGCATTATCAAGTCTATCAACAAGATGAAGAACAAGATAATCAAGAAGGAAGAGGCAGATCCCACAACAAAGGTTTGTCCTTACTGCAAGTCCGAGATTGATATTGCGGCAACAAGATGTCCGCACTGTACATCAGAGCTTGATGCATAAATGATAACTGATATTTAAATACGGTTCCCGGGTTTCGTTTTTCGAAATTCGGGGACCTTTTTTCATTCATTTATTGACATACCTGATAGAATGATATATCATTGCTTTAGTGCGTTGCGCTTTAACGCGGCGAAGTAATAAAAAGGAAGGGATATATCATGTTTATCAAAATCACACTGCTGATCCTGTTTTTTGCCGTTATGATTTTCATCGGATTTGCATCGAAGAAGAGTGCAAAAGATGTTAACGGTTTTGTCCTTGGAGGACGTAACGTAGGCCCGTGGCTAACCGCATTTGCATACGGTACATCTTATTTTTCATCCGTTGTGTTCGTAGGTTATGCCGGACAATTTGGATGGAAATACGGACTTGCCTCCACATGGATCGGAATAGGTAATGCGGTTATCGGCTCTCTTATGGCATGGGTGGTTCTCGGGAGACGTACGAGGGTTATGACCAACCATCTTGACTCGGCAACAATGCCTGAATTCTTCTCAAAGAGATTTGAAAGTCATTCGCTTAAGATCGCATCATCAGTGATAATCTTTATATTCCTGATTCCATATACGGCTTCGATATACAACGGTCTGTCAAGACTGTTTTCCATGGCCTTTTCCATTCCATATGAAGTTTGTATAACGGTTATGGCACTGCTTACCGCAGTGTATGTAATCGTCGGCGGATATGTGGCAACTGCATGGAATGATTTTGTTCAGGGGCTTATAATGCTTGTCGGTATTGTTCTTGTTATAGCTGCCGTGCTTAACGGTAAGGGCGGATTTATGAGTGCCGTTATGGCCTTATCGCAGATTGAAAGTGATGTACCGCAGACAATGGGACAGCCCGGTGCATTTGCATCTTTCTTCGGAACGGACCCGGCAGGTCTTGTGGGAGTTGTTATCCTAACATCCCTCGGAACATGGGGTCTGCCTCAGATGGTTCATAAATTCTACGCGATAAATGATGAGAGAAGCGTCAAAACAGGAACCGTTATCTCAACATTGTTTGCTATTGTAGTTGCCGGAGGCACATATTTTCTCGGGAGTTTTGCAAGACTGTTTGACGATCCTTCGCTTTACAAGGAGGACGGAAGCATGATGTTTGATGCAGTTATGCCCCACATGCTCTCAACCCTTCCTGATATCCTGATAGGTGTTACGGTTGTACTTGTCCTCTCTGCGTCCATGTCAACACTTTCATCGCTTGTACTTACTTCAAGCTCAACTCTGACTCTTGATTTTATTAAGGATCTGTTTGTGAAGGATATGACAGAGAAAAAACAGGTGCTGACGATGCGCGTGTTCATCGGAGTATTCATTGTGATTTCTGTTTTGATCGCACTTAAACCGCCCACATTTATCGCACAGCTCATGGGTATCTCGTGGGGTGCTCTTGCCGGCGCATTCCTTGGCCCTTTCGTATATGCACTGTATGATAGGAAGACATCGAAAATCGCTGTATGGGCAAGCTTCATTGCAGGCGTGGGTATCACCGTGCTGAATATGTTCATGAGCTTCTTCTCGTCCTCCATAGTTGCAGGCGCGGTTGCTATGATAGTATCCCTCATCATCGTTCCGATAGTCAGCCGCATAACCCCGCAGCTTTCCGATGCATCAAAGGACGCGATTTTCTCCTGCTATACCCAGACTGTTGTTGTATCGAAGAAGAATTCGCTGGAAGAATAAAACGAGAGATTATAAGTGTTATTGCAGCCTCTGCGTTATCCTGCTATGGAAAACGCAGAGGTTTCTTTTTTTGCTTTGATATTGATTAAAGTCATAGCAAATGATATTATAGTTATGAAAACTTAAATTATAGTTAGTTGCAAAGATATGTCATTTACGGAAACAAAAAGAAGAGAGATCAAGAATTACATACTTAGAAAGATAGATGAAGATGACAATGCATTGTCATCCAAGGTTGCTGATGCATTTGGAATTTCCCTGACAAGCGTTAAGAGATACATTGACTCTGAATTGGCGGAAAATCATATCGTAAAGAGTACCCAGAGAGAGTGCGGGTATTCTCTTGTGTCGGTTAAAAGGGAGTTTACGTATGATATTAAGGCTCTTACCGAAAGAGACGATTATATTTTGTATAAAGATATCTCTCCTCTTCTGGAAGCTAATGAGAATGCCATGAGAATATGGAGATATGCTCTTCCGGAGATATTTAATAATGCATTGGAGCACTCGGGAGGAAAAAACGTTCGTGGGATTGCAGAAGTTAATCACCTGTATACAAGGATTACCGTGATCGATGATGGAATAGGTATTTTTCGCAATGTAATCTGCGCCCTTAAGGAATATGGGTATAGCAATCCGGGACCGGAAGATGCTGTGATGGAACTATATAAGGGTAAGCTTACTTCCTGTCCCCAGAGACATACCGGAGAGGGCTTATTCTTTACTATGAGAATGCTTGATAGAATATCAATCACATCGGATGGGACTGTAATGAGAAAAGGATATTCCGGGGAACCGTCATATATAAGATCTCACTTAATAGCCTATGCAATGAAACTTGCAAAAAAAGGAACGGTAGTAAATATGCAGTTGGAAAATGAAACGCGCAGAGATTTAACGGAAGTATTTAATGAATATTCAAGTATTGATGATGGGTTTAACAAAACAAGGATACCTGTTTTTGAGGCGTGCATGGATTGCGATCCGGTTGCAAGGTCTCAGGCAAGGCGGCTTTGTATGAGGCTTGACGGATTCAAAGAGGCTATCCTTGATTTTGACAAAGTTGATATGATGGGGCAGGGATTTGCGGACGAAGTATTTCGTATATATCATAACGAGCATCCCGATGTTATTCTTACACCAGTTAATATGAATGATTTTGTTTATAGAATGTATATGCACGCCGCAAATACAAAGGTTACCGTTCCGGATTATTCGAAAATGTAACGGTTACTTGCCGGTGCGGTTGCTATGATAGTATCCCTCATCATCGTTCCGATAGTCAGCCGCATAACCCCGCAGCTTTCCGATGCGTCAAAGGACGCGATTTTCTCCTGCTATACCCAGACTGTTGTGGTATCGAAGAAGAATTCGCTGGAAGAATAATTATGATGGATAAGCTTTTGCGTTGGAGGTAAGCCCGAGAAGATAGTCGGTTGAGCAATTGTAGAATTTGGCGAGTTTTATAAGGACCTCGGTAGGAATATCGCGACGTCCGATCTCATAATAAGAATATGCGACCTGGGAGCAGTTAAGGATCTTTGCAACATCAGCCTGTGTTAGATCATGATCTTCTCTCAGGTTTCTTATGTTTTTGTAGGGAACCGATATTGCTGACATCATTTTCACCTAATGCAAGTATAGATAAAACAATTTGTTATATTGACTTATAAAACAAATTGTTTTAATATGTTTATGCGTCGGATTTATAAGGCTATTCCTAAATAAGAGAAAGAATATTAGGGGGAAAGAACAATGAATGAGAAAAAAGAGAAAATCTTACGTGCATTTTTAATGGGGTTTGCAATGCTGGGTCTTGTTGGACTCGGAGTAGCGGGATCTGCTTTTGAAGGCACAAAATTAGCTGTAGGTGATTTAACTTACACTGTAAATGCTAAAGAGTATGGTACTCAGCCATCTCAGGAAACAAGCGAGTCCGAAGAGGAAGAGCGTGAGACCGAAAGTGAAGTAGAGTCAGCTCAGCAAAGATGGGAAAATTCAACCGAAGGACAGGCCGCAAGAAACAAGGATCTGTCAGGATTAAGCATCGGAACTTCAAATTATTTTGGCGGAGGAACAATAGGTGGCGGAGTAACAAGTATTATAAACCAGACATCCATTGTTCAGCAGGTAACTAATACGGGAGCGGATGTTCATAACGGAGAATTACCATACACCAGAACTTCTAAGGAGATAGGCCCCTTGGCTCAGGCCGCAATGAATAATGCTGCTGTATCCCAGGGATTTATTCCGGGCGGGATGTTTGATCTTGAAATTGGTAAATTTTCGACAGCCGGTGGATTTAAACCTTGTGATAAGTTAAACGGAGCAACAAGTTTTGACATTTATATTAATCCGTTGCCGGGCTATAAACCAGGTGTTATGGCACTCCTTTCCGACGGATCAACCAGACTGTTAAATGAGAATGAGTTTGATACGTCGTATTCAAGCCATGCTTTTGGAAATAATACCAATCTTTATGTGATTCGTACAACAATTCCAAAGGCTGTTTACATGACGGTATATATTCCGGAAAACTAATCTGTTGAAAGTGTACCGCCCCGATTGATTCGGGGCGGTTTTTGTTTATTTTTTTGATTTTAGGAACATGGGTATTAATAAGATATGGACAAACGAATAAAGGCTTTATATTTCCTGTTGGTTTTTCTTGTTCCAATGCTATATGTCCTGGCAAATATCGGACGGACCTCGGGGCTGTTTTTTCCGCCGGATGAATTCGGATACTGGGAAAATGCTGCAAGTATCGTGGGATTTGATTGGAGGGATGCCTGCTTTGGGCAGTCGTATTATGCGAAAGGGTATAGTATACTGCTTGTTCCGTTGCTTCAAGTTCTGAATAATCCCACGGATATTTATAAAGGGGCACTGGTTTTAAATGCTTTTTTATTTTCGGCTCAGGGATTGTTTATGTTCAAAATCACTGAGGAAGCATTTGACGGTTATCCAATATATGATAAGTGCATTATTGCTTTTTTGTGTACATTCTATCCGGCTCACTTTGTCTATATAAGTTATACAATAGCGGAAACGTTATTATATCTGTTGGTTACTGTGATTTTTTATACGTTATTCAGGTATGAAAAGACGGGTATGGCAAAGTATGCCGTCTTAACATTTGCCTTTTGTGTTGTGATGCTGCTTACGCATTTTAGGACTATAGGTATATTTGTTATTGTTACCGGAATGATTTTTGCCATGAAGCATTTCAGGAATAACCGGGTTGATATAAAGTCTTTGATCTGTATTATCACGGTTTTGGTATGCATAATGACTATTGTGGCGTTTGCCATTTCAGTTTCCGGCGTAAGGAGCGGATTTGATTATATAGATGATAATCTGGACAGATTAGCCGGTATTGTGTCTTTTCAAGGTATTATCGCTCTCTTAATGGGCGTGATCGGAAAACTCTATTATCTGGCTGTATCCACATTTGGATTATTATTCTTTTACGCAAAGGGAGTATGGCGGCGAAGGAAGGAATCTGTTGCGGAAGTAACATTCCTTATAGCATTAATTATCAGTATCGGAATCTCAGCGGTGTTTTTTGCGGGAGGAAAGGGAATAGATTATCTTGTATACGGAAGGTATACGGAGATCTTTGTGCCGGTAATATTATGCAGGGGTTTACATGAACTGATTGAAGAAGGACAAGACCGGATAAAATCCGGAGTAACATGCACCGTAATACTTGTATCTGAGGCCGTAATGTTGTTCGTGTTTGCAATAGGAAGCGGAATCAATTCGTATATGAAGGATTTTATAGTAGGTATATCGTGGATGTTTGGAAGGAGTATGCCAACACTTAACAGATTCTTTGCGCTTCCGGCAGCAGTTTGTATCCTGGCGATTTGGACGTTCATATACATGCTTCGTGTGATTCCAAAAGCAAAAGCGGAAAGAATTCTTTCTTATGCTGTTTTGGCCGTGTTTCTGTTTATCGGTATTTTTATGTCGAGAATCTGTGTATATGATTACCATGATATGGACAATTCGGATGAGATACTGTTTGAACATGCTAATGAAAAATATGACAACGGCAATAAAATAGTATTTTTGAGATCTCCATGGTCAAACTATGTCGGGCATCTGCAGTTTTATATGTATGACAGAAAGCTTAATTATATTGAAGGACTTGATCCCCCTGCCTATACAACGGAATCAGATGCTGTTATAATTACTTATCCCAATTATGAGGATCCCGAACAGCTTTCCCAAAGGTATGATTCGGTTCAAAAGTCAGCACATTTCATTATGTATTTCAATGAGCATTGAGTATAGGATGTTAAGCAAGTGGAAATAATCAAATTCGGACGGGAGGATTCCTTGAATAATCTGATCCAGCCTGTCGACGATCATGATCTGTCTTATATCGAAAAAGAAGCGGAGCTGATTAAAGAGGCTGTGGGAGATGACTGGTGCCTTATTGCTGTCAAGGTCGGCAACTGGAATAGAGACCTGTCGCCGTGGAGCGCACCTGCCGTTTTCGGAAACGATGATTTCGGAGGGCACGCAGGGGGTACTCTGCAGGAGATCCTAAAGCTTACCGGTGACGCGAAGAAAACATACTATATCGGCGGATATTCCCTTGCCGGGTTGTTCTCGCTCTGGGCAGCATATAATACAGATATTTTTGTCGGAGTCGCTGCGGCATCCCCTTCTGTCTGGTTCCCGGAATTTACAAGCTATATGGAGTCTAACAGGATCGGATGCAATAGCGTATATCTGAGCCTCGGTGATAAAGAAGAGAAGACAAAAAATCATGTGATGAGGACAGTCGGTGACTGCATAAGAAGTGCATATGAACTGCTATCCCAAGAAGGCATTGATTGCATTCTTGAATGGAACAGCGGTAATCATTTCAAGGACGCCGATATACGGACGGCAAAAGCATTTGCCTGGATACTGAATCATTCGTTAAACCGCAGATAGTAGTTCATCGCTTTATTGACCCGCTTGGACAATCCCTGATAGTATTCGCCGTAGAACTCAGGGTAGAGTGAGCCCATGTATCTGTCCGTGGATTTCCCGGAATCCGTAATACACCTCTCGAAACCTGCGGCAAACTCAACGGCAGCAGCATAGGAATTGTCGGTCTCTTTGAGAAAATCATCCAAGCGGCACGCTATCGGATCCCCACCCGACAGTTCATATATTGCAAATTCAAGCTGGGCCTCAATCGAGTTCCAGTTTCTCTTATTATCGCGGCAGAAATCTTTGAGATGTTGCTGTCTGTCCCCGTCATCAGTCCACTGAAACAGTCCGAGTGCACCGCTTGTCTCGTTGAGCGCCGCAGTATCGTAATCGGGGGATTCGACCGCGATATTACCCATTATTCCGCATGCTCCCGCGGGAGAGTAGCCTTCCTCCAGCAGAATGTCGTAGATGATCTGCTCCTTCTGATCAAGGGGAATGTCATCCGGGGCATCGATCGTAAGCGTTACGATGCGCGGCTCTTTTACCTCATTGTTTGCCCGTACTTTACGAACAATAAGGATGATCGCGACAATGACCGCGATAGTCAATACTGCCGATATTCCGATGTAGATTAGAAGTCTGCGATTTTTAAACATATTAATTAATCGGCCGGGGCGTTAGTATTTCGGCGCATCTAGCCAGATGCACCCGCTGTGATTTGGAGAGAATGGCGCGATCCAAACTTCCGTGTATCTCCGAGTGGTAAGGATTGGAATGTGAAGGCCTGTAGAGGACGAGGGCATTGGCATCAAAGCAATTTTTGACGTAAACGGAAATAATGTGTCCGGTAAACTTTGAGCGCATAACTGACATAACATCCTCATCGGACCGATAATCTCCCCTGTCAACGGATAGTCCCTTCGGATCAGCAAAAGCAGCAGAAGAAACGGTTCCGTCCAGCTTCCAGAACATATCAGCTATCTCGGGCGGATATACAGCCCTATAAAGTTTCTCTGTGCTCTTAAATTCATTATCCATAAAAATCATGCACCCTTTTATTGATCGCATCCGCTGATACGGACATCTGTTCATATTCCTCTTCACCGTTGAAGCGGATAATATAAACTTCCGCATCCACTGAACCGGCTATTATTTCAATCTCCATGTGGTCATGTCTCGAATTGTCATATTCCAGTTGAATGGTGCCCATTGCAGTTGGAAATACCTCGGGCTGGATATCAAGTCCACCGATAAGCGTACCAACAGTGTCTATAAGCCCGGGTGCAAATGCAGGGGCTCCGTTACCGTTCCAGCCGGGCTTAAATGCTCTGATAGCAGAAAGCTTATCAGCATTATGGGATCTGAGATCGCTTCCCCTTTCACTAATGATCCGCTTCTTCCTGTCCGGCACGCCGCCGACTGCCTGAGCATAAGCATTCAGTCTGCGCTCCTGTATCAATTTGTTGTACTCGGCCTCGGAAATAATTACCACGTTATGGTCCTGTTTTCTCGGAACTATAACCGCTTCGCCTTCATAGGCTATGTCAAAATATTTCCTGATATTGGATCTGACATCCATTTGCTTGACTATCATAATCAATCCTCAAAGTCATCGAAAAACGTACATAATAACGTACGGAATAACGTACTTAAACTATAAATCATTTTAATGATATAAGCAAGCAAATATTATGATATAATACGTTTAATTTTAATTGGTTGAAAGGATAGGTTATGAGCGAATCAAAAAAAGTCATGATGCTGGGAAATGCGGCTATCGCCAGAGGCGCATACGAGGCCGGGGTCAAGGTTTCGGCTGCGTATCCGGGAACCCCCAGCACGGAAATCAGTGAAAATCTGGTGCAGTACAAAGACGATCTGTATTGTGAATGGTCGCCGAACGAGAAAGTTGCGACGGAGGTTGCTATCGGAGCTTCCATGGCAGGTGTCAGAGCTATGTGCTCAATGAAGCATGTGGGAGTGAATGTTGCGGCAGATCCTCTGTATACGGTTTCCTATATCGGGGTATCAGGCGGACTTGTCATGGTTGCTGCCGATGATCCGGGCATGTATTCGTCCCAGAACGAGCAGGATACAAGAATGGTTGCAAGGGCAGCTCATGTGCCAGTGCTTGAGCCTTCGGATTCCCAGGAAGCCAAGGATTTTATGAAAGAGGCTTTCGAGATAAGCGAAAAATACGATACGCCTGTAATACTTAGAACTACCACGAGACTTGCACACTCACAGGGAATGGTTGAGTTGTGTGACCGTATAGACGTTCCTGACAAGACATACGAGCGTGATATCGCAAAGCGTGTGATGATGCCTGCTATGGCCAAGAAGAGACATCTGGTTGTTGAGGACCGTGAGACAAGACTTGAAGCCGACTCCTGTGATTTTTCCATTAACAGGGTTGAGATGAGAGATACGAAGATAGGTGTCATCGCAAGCGGAATACCGTATCAGTATGTAAGGGAAGCATTACCTGATGCAAGCGTACTTAAGCTTGGAATGGTCAATCCTCTTCCGAGAAAGCTGATAGAGGATTTTGCGAAGAAGGTCGACAGGCTGTATATCGTTGAGGAACTTGATCCTCTTACTGAACTTCAGGTTAGGTCGTGGGGGATCGAATGTATCGGAAAAGAGATATTCACGGTTCAGGGTGAGTACAGCGCCAATATGATCAGGCAGGCTGTTCTTAACGAAGATTTGTCGCTAAAATCACCTGCCGAGATTCCCAACCGCCCGCCCATTTTATGCCCGGGATGTCCTCACAGAAGTGTCTACACTGTTCTTAATAAGCTTAAACTCCATGCGGCAGGCGATATAGGCTGCTATACACTCGGTGCGGTAGCGCCGCTTTCCGTTATCGATACAACGGTCTGCATGGGATCTTCCATATCCACTCTTCATGGAATGGAGAAGGCAAAGGGTAAAGATTATATCAAAAACTGGGTTGCCGTTATCGGGGACTCCACATTTATGCATACCGGTGTCAACTCTCTTATGAACTCGTTCTACAATCAGAGCACGGGAACGGTTATGATACTTGATAATTCAACCACCGGTATGACGGGACATCAGGATCACGCCGCAACCGGCAAGACACTGCAGGGAGATATCGTTCCCGCAATAAGCATTTACAACCTGTGCAAATCAATAGGTATTAAGAATGTGACTGAAGTCGATGCGTTTGATATTGAGACTCTTGAAAAGGTTGTTAAAGAAGAGGTTGCGAAAGACGAACTCTCCGTTATAATTACCAAATCGCCCTGCGTTATGCTTAAGCAAAAACCGATAACGCACAAATGCGTATCGGATATCGATAAGTGCAAGAAGTGCGGAATGTGTTTAAAGCCAGGTTGTCCTGCCATAACAAAACGAGATGACGGTACGATTGCGATAGATGACACGCTTTGCAACGGGTGTGATTTGTGTAAAAGCCTGTGTAAGTTCGAGGCTATATCAGATAGGAGTTTATAAATGGAAACGAAGAATATTATGATTGTCGGTGTCGGCGGACAGGGAACCCTCCTTACCAGCCGCATACTAGGCGGAGTAATGACGGACGGAGGATATGAGGTCAAGATGTCCGAAGTCCATGGAATGGCCCAGCGTGGCGGCTCGGTTGTAACATTTGTCCGTTACGGAGATGAAGTTTTCGAGCCGATAGTAGAAGAAGGATGTGCGGATGTTCTCATAGCATTTGAAAGGCTTGAGGCTCTTCGATATGCCCACTATTTAAAGCCCGACGGGGTGCTTATTGTTAACGATCAGCGCATGGACCCTATGCCTGTTGTTATGGGTGCTGCAAAGTATCCGGAAAATATTATAGAGGATTTGTCGAAAGAGTATAAAGTCATTTCCGTCGACGCACTTTCCGAGGCCAAGAAGCTTGGAAATGCTCAGGTTTTCAACGTAGTGATTTTGGGTGTAGCCGCAAGGCACATGGATTTTACGATAGAGCAGTGGAATGCGGTTATAGAGAGGATTGTTAAACCGAAGTTTGTCGATATTAACAAAAAAGCTTTTGCTGTTGGTTTTGGATCTGAAGAATGAGCTGATCGGATGCGGAGTGAAAGGAAGAAAAAATGATCTGGAATGAAACTAAAGAATGCATGTCAAAAGATGAGAAAATGACGCTGCAGAGTGCAAGGCTTGTAAAGCTTGTGGACAGAGTGTATCACAATGTTGAATTCTACAGGAAGAGAATGCAGTCGGTAGGCATTGAGCCCGGTGACATTACCGGGATCGAGGATATCACTAAGCTTCCGTATACGACGAAGATGGATCTTCGCGATAACTATCCCTTCGGACTTTTTGCGGTGCCGCGGGAGCAGATTGTCAGAGTCCATGCATCGAGCGGTACTACGGGAAAAGCTACTGTTGTCGGATATACGAGACGTGATATAGACATATGGGCTGAGTGCGTTGCCAGGTGCTTCGCGGGGACAGGAATGACATCAAAGGACATCATTCAGATTGCATACGGATACGGACTCTTTACCGGAGGACTGGGCGCCCACTACGGAGCCGAATTTATGGGGGCCACCGTTGTTCCACAGTCAACCGGAAATACGAAAAAACTTATTACGATGATGCAGGATTTCGGAGTAACAGCAATAGCCTGCACGCCTTCTTATCTTCTTCATATAGCGGAAGTAGTCAAGGAAGAGGGTATTCTTGATGAACTGAAGCTGAAAGTTGCCGTTTGCGGAGCGGAGCCATGGACCGAAAATATGCGGCATATGATAGAGGATGAACTTCACATCAAGGCGTATGATATATACGGCCTTTCCGAAGTGATGGGCCCCGGTGTGGCGTGCGACTGTGAGTTCCACAAGGGCCTTCATGTTCATGATGATCATTTCTATCCGGAGATCATTGATCCCGAAACTCTTGAGCCTGTAGGTGAAGGTGTTACCGGAGAGCTTGTATTTACAACGCTTACGAAAGAGGGACTTCCTCTTATCAGATACAGGACGAAGGATCTTACAAGCATTGAATACGGTACCTGCGAGTGCGGAAGAACCCAGCCCAGGATTCAGAAGTTTAAGGGAAGAAGCGATGATATGCTTATCATCCGCGGAGTCAATGTATTCCCGTCACAGGTTGAGGCTGCGCTTCTTGAAATGGGTGAGACCACACCTAACTATATGATGATAGTTGACAGAGTGGATCATCAGGACACTCTTGAAGTTCAGGTGGAAGTCGACGAGAGTTACTTTGATGATGATATGAGAGGTCTCGATAACCTTTCCAATAAAGTTAAGAATGCCCTTAAACAGGCGCTCGGACTTGCTGTTAAGGTTAAGCTTGTTGAGCCCAAAACGCTCCCGAGATACGAAGGAAAATCTGTTCATGTTATAGACAACCGTAAGTTAGTATAAGAGATGGCTCTCAAAAGGAAGGAGGAGAGGATATGGCAGTTAAACAGGTAACGGTTTTTATCGGAAACAAAGAAGGACGTATAGAAAAGGTCACGGAAGTACTCAGGGAAAACAAGATTAATATAGGATCACTCTCGCTTGCCGAATCCGTTGATTTCGGATTGCTCCGCCTTATCGTTTCTGATCCTGAGAAGGCAAAGGATGCGCTTAAGGCTGAAGGATTATCGGCAAGATTATCGGATGTGATTGCGGTCGAGATATCAAATGCTCCGGGCTCACTTCATGAGCTTCTGACAACGCTCAAAGACTATAATATTGAATACATGTATGTCCTCTCGAACGCCGATAAGGCATCGATGATCATGAAGATCAAAGATTATGAAAGTGCAGAGGCTGTTCTGTCAAAAAGCGGATTCGAAGTTCTGAAGCAGAGTGATATATTAATCTGACATTCTGAAGAACGTATAGATTCCGCAGTCCAGCAGTTTTCCCGCATCGTTTGTGATCTCGACATCACAGGTTACGAGATGCTTGCCACGCCTCTTTAGTTTTGCCGTGCAGTAAATGTATTCGGTGTTTATGGCAGGTTCAAGGAAATTCATGCTACCTTCCACAGTCGTCACATCAAATCCCTTGAAGTATGCAAGAGTTCCGGCAACAGTGTCGGCAAGAGAATACAGACACCCGCCGTGCATACTTCCGCCGGGATTGCAGTATTTTGCATCGAAAGGCATCCGACCTTTTGCATGGGTCTCGTTTAGTTCTAATATCTCAATGTTGAGCAGTTTTATAAAACCGCTTCTGCTTAGAACCTCATTGTAGTTATCTATAGTTTTGTCTTCTGCCATAATAATATTAACCTTCGATGGTGCTTCGGATAATTGCAAGCAGTCTGTCGTTGTCCTCCGGATTCATGAAGCATATGCGAAAGTAGGAATTGCCAAGGTACGGAAATGAAGAGCAGTTCCGTATCATCATGTTGGAGCGGATCGCCTTATCAAACAGAATGTCGGCATCGACGCCGGTCTTTGTTATGCGGCTCAAAACGAAGTTTGCCGACGGTTCATAAACTTTAATTCCGTCGATTTTTCGAAGCGCACTTACAACTCTTGCTCTTTCGGAAAAAATCAACTTTTTGGTTGCTTCGATATACTCATTGTCCGAAAACATGAGCTGACCTGCGACTTCCGCAAGAGAGTTGATGGTCCACGGATCTTTGATGGCGGCAATGTTCCTCATAAGGTCCGAATTACCGCATATGGCGTAGCCGAGCCTCAGACCCGGTGCTGCGAAAAACTTGGAGGTTCCCCTGAGAAGACAAAGATTATTGTAACTTGCTGTCAGCGGAACACAGCTGATCTCATCGTAGTTTTCACAGAACTCGATGTAGGTCTCGTCGATCATAACAAATATATTATTCGTTTTGCATGCATCGAGAATATGCTTTATCTTTTCGCGCGTAACTGCCGTTGATGTCGGATTGTTGGGATTGCACAGTATCAGCATATTGACTGACTCATCAAGAGAGGAGATAAGTCTGCTCTCATTAAGTTCAAAATCCTCCGATTCACTTAACGGAAAATACACACTCGTTCCGCCGGCGAGGGATAATTCACGCTCGTATTCGGAGTAGGTAGGTCCTAAAATCACAGCCTTTTTTGGAGAGACTGTTTTGATAAAAAGCGTTATCAGTTCCGTCGCCCCGTTTCCAACGAGTATGTTGTCCCTCTCGGTTCCGCAGTACGTTGCAATGACGCTTCGAAGCTTTGTGTATTCCCTGTCGGGATATGAGCTTATGGCATCAATGTGAGAAGCCAATTCGCGTTTTAAAAGTGCAGACACACCAAGGGGATTGACGTTTGCTGAAAAACTGACTATATCCTCTTTTTTAATTCCGTAAATCTCTTCGATTTTTTCAAGATCACTGCCGTGAAAATGGTCTTTATGCTTTAGCATAACTTATTGCACCCCTACTCTATTTTTGATATACTAATTTAGTATGCTAATGTGCCCGAATTATACCACTTGAGCACTGCTGCGTCAAAGTTTTTTCTTCAAAAATCTCAATGAAAGGCGGTGAATAAAGTGAGAAGCGTGATCGACAGATACTCTGACGGTTTCTTTGATTACGACTGCGGTAAATTACTGTTTTCCGTAGCTAAGATTGAAGCCGATATGCCTCAGGGTAATCTGTTCGAGGGAGACTTCACACTTTCTTCCGATGACGGGAGGGATTTTTCCGCCACAATATATACATCAAGCATGAGGCTTGTCTGCAGAAACGATCATGTTGAAGACGAGCCTGAGGCAACAATACATTACGTTTTTGACTCTACCGGCCTTGAGAGCGGAGACGTTGTAAAAGGTGATATTCAGGTGGTATCCAACGCCGGAGAGTATTACCTTCCTTTCGTTTTTTCCATATCATACGGAATTGTCCAGAGCTCTATAGGAAGTGTCAGGAATCTGTTCCATTTTACAAACCAGGCGCAAATAAACTGGAAAGAGGCGGTTGATCTGTTTTATTCACCTGTTTTTGTGCGTGTATTCGGCGGAAACGACCGTATGCATTACGACAAGTTCAGAGGGCTTTCCAATATTCCCGGAGATCCTCAGGCGGTTGATGATTTCCTTGTTGCAATCAACAAAAAGCGCCCCATCGTCTACTCGGTTGACAGAACCAGGTTTGAATTCAATGATGTCTCGGATAACGTTGAGTGCGAATTTCTGCTTCACAAATCCACGTGGGGAAACGTATACGCCGAGCTTTCAACGGACGTTCCTTTTATCAGATTTGAGAAGGATAAAATAGGAGCGGATGATTTTACCGGGAACGATCATCTTGTTAAGTATACGCTGATAGGTGATGCACTCCATGAAGGTAGAAATTACGGCTCCATTACGGTAACGTACGCCCATGGAAGTTTTGACATAAGTATAATCGCCCGCCACAGGGCGAGAATAGATGCCAGACGAACATCAAGACGTGAGAAGAAAAATCTTACATTGCGACTTATGAGGCAGTACATTGATTTTCGTATGAAGAAGACGAATGTCGGCAACTGGGTCAGGGAGTCGATGAAGATTGTGGAGCGAATGAATGCACTTGATGATAAAAATCCCGTATCACGTATGTATCAGGCGCAGCTCCTTGTGGTTCAGCGCCGCGAGAATGAAGCCCAGTGGGTATTAAACCACGTTGAGAATGAGATGAATATTGCGGATTGTCCGGCACCTCACAGAGCATATTTCATGTATCTGCAGACACTTGTTAACCGCGAAGATGATTACATTAATGAAACGGCGGAAAAGGTTAACGAACTGTTCGAGGCAAATCCAGACAGCTTTGAAATACTGTGGACACTTCTGTATCTTGATGAGGATCTTGCGGATAATGCCACACGTAAGCTTGGGCTGATCGAAAAGATGTACGAGGGTGGATGCAAATCACCGATACTGTATATCGAAGCATATAATTTCTTTGTGGCAAATACCGAGAAGCTGAATAAGCTTACGGATTTTGAAATTCAGGTGCTGTTGTTTGCGGCAAAGCTCGGTGTAATGGACCCGGAAGTTATGAAGCAGTTTTTATATCTGGCCGGCAAACAGCGGGAATTTAATCCTCTTTTGTATAAACTCCTTGATATGTGCTATGACATTTCGGAAGATGATGATATCGTTGAGGTTATTGCAACAATGCTTATTAAGGGTAACCTCTCCGGTCCGGTGTATTTCAAATGGTTCGATAAGGCTGTCAGGCTGCAGCTTCGCATTACAAAACTTTACGAGTATTATATGTATTCGGTACCTTCTGATTACGATGGCATCATTCCCAAGCCGGTGCTTATGTATTTCGGATTCAGAAATGATATGAACTATCACAGGATTGCATTCCTTTATGCGAATCTGATTGATCATAAAAGAGAGTATGCCGATACATACGATACTTACCGTGAGCATATGCAGGTATTTGCGGTTGAACAGATAGAGCAGGAACACATTGACGGAAACCTTGCGAAGATTTATTCGGATGTGCTGTTTATTGAGATGATAAAGCCCGAAATGGCCCGGCATCTTTCCAAGATACTGTTTGCATATGAAGTTAAAATAGACGATCCTCTTGCAAAGAATGTTGTTCTTGTGCAGTCGCAGTTTGAAGGGGAAATGATTTTTAAGATTGAGAACGGATATGCATATCCTACGATATACTCGGGTGATTATATGCTATTTACCGAGGACTCTGCCGGAAGGCGAAGTGTGATCAATGCGTCTGATATCAGGAAACTTCTTAATGAAGCTGTTTATATGCAGGCCATAAGATATTATGTCATGGATAATGTGTATTTCGACATGTATATGTGCGAAGGCAAAAAGCATTATGTGACGGTTGATGATTCGAATGTTGAATTCTGCAGGGAGCTTGCGGAATCTGATATCGTGAGCGAGTACTACAAGCGCGACATAAGAATGGCTTTGATCCAGTATTATTATGACAATGATCAGGTCACGACGCTGGATGATTTTCTGCTTAACATGGATATCAAAGTTCTTTCCGCTAAGGACAGGGCGACAGTTGTTAAGTTTATGACGCGCCGGGGAATGTTCGAAAAAGCCTATCAGATAATGTGCATTTACGGAACGGAGGAAATCGCGGCCAAGGATTGTGTCGGCGTGTGCAGTCATATGATACAGGAGAAGGACCAGATACCGGATACACTCCTTATCAAACTCTGTTATTATGCATTTGCAAACGGTAAGTACGATGACGTGCTTTTGCGGTACCTTGCGGATAATTACAACGGACTTACGAAGCAGCTTCGCAACATATGGAAGGCTGCAAGAAATTTTGAGATAGATACTTTCTCGCTTATGGAGAGACTGATCATTCAGATGCTTTACACGCATACGACTGTCGGAGAGAAAGAAGACATATTTGAGGAGTACAGCAAAAAAGCGGCCGGAACAAAAGTGCAGCTTGCGTATCTGTCGTACTGTTCGTTTGAGTATTTTGCAAAAGAGAGACTGACAGACGAAAGAGTTTTTGCCCAGATCATCAATCTTTACAGACTGGGTGAGCCGATAAATGATGCATGCAAGTTGGCACTCCTTAAGCATTATTCCGAGGATAGAAACAATCAGACAGAGAAGATCAAGGGGATGCTGCGGGAATTCCTTGTTGATTTTATGCACAGGAATACTTTCTTTAAATTTTTTGCCCAATATGTGGATCTTGTGCCCGAGATATCAGATTATCTCGACAAGACAATTATCGAATACAGAACTAATCCGAACAACCGCGTAATGCTTCATTACATACTTGAAAACGGCAGGGATGATGATGAGAATTATCATACCGAGGAAATGAGAAATATGTTCGGCGGAGTATTCACAAGGGAGTTCATATTGTTCTTTGGGGAGAATCTACAGTACTACATTACGGAAGAGCAAAATGGCAAAGAATTGCTTACGGCAAGTGATTCGCTTTCGGTTAGCGATACAAGCGATGCGAGGATTGAATCAAGGTATTCGATGATAAACGACATGGTCGTTTCAAGGACCGTCAAAGATGACAATACATTGATTGATGTGATGCGCGAGTATGTTGAAGCGGACGCATTTGCACATAGGGTATTTAAACTACGATGAAGTATATCATAGGCTATGATCTGGGTGACTCCATGTCGCAGATCAGCTATTTTGAATTGAATAATTCGGCACCGGAAACGGTGGCAAGCGATGCTGAAGAAGAGCGCCTCGGTATACCTACCGTGTTGTCAAAGCGAAAAGGTGTTGCACAGTGGGAGTTCGGAAATGCGGCAATCAAGGCTTCACAGAATGGAACGTCAACACTCGTTGACCATCTGATGAGTTTTGCGGGAGCAGGTGCCAAGATAGAGATAGAAGGTGAAGCATACGATGCGACAGATCTTCTGATACTGTTTGTCAGAAGATCGCTTAACATGCTCTCTATGGTTCTGTCCCCTTCCGAAGTTGAATACATGATAATTACGGTTGCTTCTCTTGATGGAAAGCTTGTTGATATAGTTGAAAAAATTGCAAGTGCGATGCCTGTTGACAGGGACAAGATCATAATCCAGACATATGAAGAGAGCATTTATTACTATCTCCTTCATCAGCCAAAAGACCTGTGGGATAGAGATGTTACGGTATTTGATTATTCGGGTCCCTATCTTCGGGCATATCAGCTCTGGATGAACAAAGCAACCGAGCCGGTTGTCGCGTTCGTGGACCGGACTGATTTTACTGAGATCAAGATGCCGAAACTTATGATGAAAGAGGAGGAGTCGGTAGAGAAAGCTGACAGGATCGATGAGATGATATTGCAGATTTCGCACGACTATTTCTCCAATAAAGATGTGGGCACTGTATTTCTGCTGGGTGAAGGGTTTGAAGGCGGATGGTGCAACAAGACTCTCAAGTTTATGTGCATGGGAAAACGTGTATTCCAGGGACGTAATATGTATTCGAAGGGTGCGTGCTATTGCGGGAAAGATAAAGCACAACCCTGCGAACTGAATAAAGAATACGTATTCCTGGGTCCGGATAAGCTCAAATTTAATCTCGGACTTAAGATGATAGTAGCAGGGGAAGAGGAATACCTTGCAGTGGCGGACGCGGGAGAGAACTGGTATGATTCAGGCGTGACATATGATTTTGTCCTGGGAGAAGGCAAGTCTGTTCCGCTGATTATGACACCGCTTGACGGCAAAGGTGTTGAGAATATCGAAATAGAACTGTCCGGACTTCCGGACCGTCCCGCAAAGGCATCAAGACTCCGGCTTACTGTGTCTTTTGAGTCAGAGACAAGGATGAAGATAGAAGTAGAAGATCTCGGCTTCGGGGAATTCTTCCCGTCGACGGGGAGAAAGTGGGAGAAAATCATAGAGTTCAGATGATGGTAATCTGTTATGGCTTCTGAGATGTATCTGTGCCTTGGGGCACTCTCCACAACTCCATATTTTTTGTCGGGCCTTGGGGTAAATATTTACTCCATGGATGAACTTTGCTATTACCTGTGCGTTAATGCGTACATTCTTGATAATGATCTTATTGATGTCAGACTGTGCGATTATATGCGGGATAATCTGGAGATGGCGCCCCTTGCAGCCAAGCTTCGCAAGATGATAAAAGAGGGCAAAACTCTCGGCGAGATGGTAACTACAATACTGATTGATACAAAGTATTGCAATGATGAAGAGATTTCAAGAATAAAGCAGATACTTGTCGATAATGCATCCCTTTCGTTTGCTGCAAAGAGAAAAGTCAGAGGTGATAATCTTCTGTGCGCGAACAAGTACCCACGGGCAATAGAAGAATATCAGTATGTTCTGTCAGTCCTGAACAAGGAAGAGGAGCCTGAATTATACAGCAGTATATTACACAATGTAGGGTGTGCGTACGCCCTTATGTTCCTGCTTGATAAAGCAGCAGAGTACTTTAAGCAGGCTTATGATATTGATGAGTCAAGAGAGAGTCTTGTGCTGTATCTTGTCTGTTTGCGTCTTACTGCCAAAAAAGAAGAATATGACAGGATAGTTGTCAAGAATGGATACGATGAGCGAATCGCACTTGAGGCTGTCAGAATAATGACATCCGCAAGGGAGGCTGAGATAGATACGCCGTATGCGGACGCGATGAATGATATACTTGAACTTCGCGACTCGGGCAGGGTGTCGGAGTTCTACGCTGCACTCGATGTAGCACTTGAAGAATGGAAACAGGAATACAGGAGAACAATGTCTTGAAAATTGTAGACTGGCTAAAAGACATACTCGGATTCGGTGAAGATGATTTTGATGATATAGAGATTAACTTCAATTCCGAATCGGCTGAGTCAATAATGGAATCCCTTGCAAAAGCATCGAAGAAGAGACGCACGCTGAACATGAACGATAAGGCTCAGCGGGAGCAGTATGTCAGGGAATACTGCGATATGATGGCGGTTGCTTCCAAGGACGTTGATGCTCAGAAAATTGAGTATCAGCAGGTTACTGAGCGTATTGCCGATCTTGAGGAATTTGAAAAACTTCCTGCAACCGACAAGAGTCAGGTGAAGATAAGAGCAAACAAGATAATCAAAATCGAACAGGAAAACAGCAGCTATACACGTCCCGCCAAAAAGATTACCGAGGGCCAGTACAGGGAAATGGAGAGGCTTGCAGATGAGATTCCTGTTATCCTCAAGAAAATGAAAGAGGATGAAGAATATCAGGCTGTTGTCAGACGTGATCTGAATCTTCTCGAAGGTGAAAAGGGTGCTGTCGCTTATCAGAGGAGAGAGGAAAGATCAAGAGCAAAAACAGCAAAAAATCTGGCATTTGTATCACTCTTTGGCGCAGTTATGGCTGCGGCACTTCTGTTTGTTCTCAATCAGGCGATGCATGTTAAGGTAGATATGGGATTCATCATTCTTGCGGGGGCATTTGCTGTTGCACTAACTGCATCGTTTGTTATGTATCAGAACGCGCAAAGCGGGATAGCAAGGTCTAACAGGAAACTTAACAAGGCCATAAGTGTTCAGAATACCGTCAAGATCAAGTATGTTAACATTACAAACGTGCTTGATTATAATTATGCAAAGTACGGTGTCATGAATTCGTACGAACTGGCATACATATGGGAGAAGTATAATGAAGAGAAGGATGCAAGGGAGCATGATTCCGATATTTCCGAGCGAATGGAGGAAGCACGTTCGGAACTGTACCAGCTTCTGAAGCATTATCATATAAATGATCCTTCTGTCTGGGTTTATCAGCCGGGTGCGCTTGTATATGATGATGAGGCAAAGGATATAAGAAAACAGCTCATCATTCAGAGACAGCGGCTAAAAAAGGGAATTGATTTTGAAATGTATAATCTTGAGACGGCCAAGAAAGAGATCGAGGCACTTATCCGTGAGTATCCCAAGTACGCGAAAGATATAATTGCGGTTGTAGATGAGTATGATTGATGTCACGATCTTTGATCGTGA
>DGUG01000160.1:5839-10191 GCA_002394535.1 Lachnospiraceae bacterium UBA4316 | reverse complement strand
TCAATGTTCTTGATCGTAACATTGCTGAGCGCATTCTGATAGAACTCGGGTCCCACTGCCAGTGTAGCCTTTCGGTTGAGCATATCCTTCTCGGCTTTGGCAACATATTCGATGTACTCCATTGTTACTTCCGTGATCTCGTTTTTTGCCTCACTGATCATAAGCATAGTGATCACAAAAACAGTAACTGCGATGCACACAAAAACAAGAAGCATGATCCTGGATGCAATCGAATGGAAAAACGAAACTTTTCCTTCATCTTTCTTTTTGTTTACTTTATTATCAGCCATAAGAAATACCCTTTCTGTCTGCCTTCTGTTATCTCTAGCAAACCGCAACATATAAATTATACCCGAAAATCGCCTGTTTAACAATCACTTTTTGTGCATTATGTCCATCTGCTCCTTTGTGCATACAGTTGTGATTTTCTTCCAAAATCTGTTTCTTTTATTGGAATCCATCACCACAAGGTCGCGAATTACGGCGTATCCTGTGAGAATCTCCCATGCCTCATATGTGTTTTTCAGAAAATCATCAGACAGCTCCTTTTTTTCATATATAAGCGGACAGGTATAGGGAGTTTCTGCATCGCTGTATATAAGCTCCAGTTCCCCCTTTTTGTTTATGTGGGGTGCAAGAGGATAAGTCCTGCACTGCATCGGCCGGCAGCCTCTTACGCAATTTTCCGGTCCGTCACACTGTACTGTCGTGACCGTATCACCCCATGATGCAGGCAGGTCATGTTCACTTGAATCTTCCCGGATAAGCTTTAGTCCCTTTGGTAGCTCTTCAAACACTTTCTCTTCGCCGGGGAGGAGATAAATACAGGAACTTCTGCTGCTTTCGAAAGCTTCCGCTCTGCAGCAGACATTAGCGCACATTTTCCCGCAATCCCCATCTAGTGGAGATACGGCATCCGTCATTTCATAAACCTGACGATAGACAGATGCGGGAGGAGATGTCCGGGACGGCGTCAAATGACTTATGCCCTTTACCGCCTCTTTATACATTGCATCCTGAATAATATCATTAAAAAAGGCTCTTCTGTTGTATCTGGCAATGATCATCGCCAGACCTTCGGATGTGGCATCCCCCGCGCTGTAAGATAGCAAAAGTATCATATTTGTATGACACAGTCCGAGTGTTACCTGCCTTCGAAAGCTGTATGTTTCATATGTTCTAAGGAAATATTGGAACAGATAGTATGAATAGTAGGCGGAAAGCGTGTCGATGAGCAAAGGATTTTCCGCCATAAAAGCTGTAACAGCCTGCTGCCAGCCTTCTTCATTATCCAGAAATCCTTCCGTAACCTTCCGCGCTTTAGTAAGCATTTTGTAAAGTGCCGGAGAAGTTTCCGACAGACGCGGATGACAAAGTGATGTGTGTAAAAAGGCATTAAGAGTCCCTGCGCTCATTGGAAACACTACGTCAGACGATTCATTCCGGCAGCCTTTGCAGTATTCTCTAAATGACGGTTTCTGCGCTGTTTCCATGTTACCGGCAGCAAAAGAATCCTGCAGCGCTTTAGCAAAGGAAACAAGGATATCGGCAAGGTCTCCGGTAAGACCCCTATCCACCGCTTCCATCATTTGACTTCGCTGACCAATCAAAAAATCAAGGTACGATTTATCATCATTCGTCGTACACAATCTTGTGACGGGCTCAGCCTCATCCTCAATCAGTCCTTTATCATGCAAATGCTCCATAAACAGCCTTGCGGCGCCTATACATGACAGATCAAGGCAGGACTCTTCAAATGTCCCGTAATTGCGGTAGAATCTCGGGAACGATCTGCAGGTCCACGGGATAAAATCATGTCCCTTTGCTTTTTGCAGACGACACAGACCATCATTGTCCCAGAACGGACATTTCCCCGAACCCTTATTGAACTTGGCCCTGGTCCAACCGGCCGTTGCAAGAAATAGGGGCAGTCCAAGACGGCCTCTCTCTTTCTTCAGCCTGTTGATGTCATTCTCGTCAAGCGGAATAACCCACCCCCTGCAGCACGTTTCCTCGCAGTCTCCTCCGAGACATTCAAATTCGTCAAACCATGATATCCTGTAGCACTTCATATCCGTATTCTATGAAAAGTCACACCCCGTGTAAAGACAATAAATGGACAATATGCTATAATACTCCATATTTACCCGGTGTGATAACTTTGTGATATTTCGTGTGTTAATGTATATATGCAACAGGAGGTAGGCTGATGAGCACGGCATCCGCTATTGATGTCAAAAAACTATACGAGTCCATAGTAGGGTTTGATGAAAGCGAAGAAGCGAGAGGAACCTATTATAAGTTAATGGATACTCTTACCGGCAAGAAGAACAAAAGCGGAACAGAAGAAACAGTAAGAGACCGTGTTCTTAAAGCGTACGGAATGCTGTTTTGCGAAGATGCCGGCCTGTCTCCGGGGGACAGGGCACAAACGTCTCATGTGGCGGATACCGCTGACAGGCTTTATATCGGAGATGCCGGTTACGATCCCGAGCACTGGTACCGCATGAAGCATCATTTTCCCGAAATAGACGATGACAACTACGACAGGTTTGCGGCACTTGTTATCTCCGATATGAACTCAGGACCGCTTCATGACGCAGCCGTAAACGATGGCGAAGTACTTCTTGTGGGAGAGCCGGATCCTCTTCATATGACAGCGGCACAGCGACGCAATCAGAAACTTAGAGAAGTTACATTACCTGCAGGAGGCGACAATTGAGAATACTTGCTGTAGATGATGACAAAACTGCCCTTGGTAAAATAAAGGATATACTTAAAAAGACAGTTCCCGATGCAACCTGCTACTATTTCGACAGTTCACTGTCCGCATTAGCCAAAGCCCGCGAGGAAGAAATAGATGTGGCATTTCTTGATGTGAAGATGCCCGAACTTAACGGAATAGATCTCGGAAGGTACCTTACCGAACTTAATCCGTACATCAACCTCATCTATATCTCGGAGCACACCGACTACGCGTACGAAGCTATGAGGATTCACGCAAGCGGATACATTAAAAAGCCCGGAACCGGAACAGAAGTACAATCGGAACTAAAGTCGCTGCGTTTTCCGGAACTTCGCAAAAAATACAAGCGGGTCTTCATACAGACATTCGGAAATTTTGAAATATTCGTAGATAAAGAGCCGGTGGAATTCAAGTACAAACGTACCAAAGAGGTGGTTGCAATTTTAGTCAATAACAGAGGTGCTCAGACAACAAACGGTGAAATAGTCGCCTCTCTTTGGGAAGATGACGGGGATCCCGAGAAGAAGAATTCATACCTCTACAATCTCCGTCAGGATCTTCAAAATACATTTTCAAAACTGAAGCTGGAGGGCATAATACTCAAGCAGCACGGAAGCATGGCTATAGCAAAAGAAAAGGTTGACTGTGACCTGTTTGACTGGCTTGAGAACAAGGCTTCATCAAAATATGCATACACCGGCGATTATATGAACCAGTACAGTTGGGCGGAGGATTTTCATGCAGAGCTTGATGAAATCGCCTACGGAACTGATAATTAGATATTTTGAAATTATGTAACATTTGGCAAATCAAACAAAAAAGGAGGATTTAACCATGAAAGACTTCAAAGACAAGAAACTCGGTGATGACCAGCTTGAAGAGGTAAACGGCGGCGTAATATTCAACGCATCCGGAATAATCGGCTCAGATCCCAATATGCCGTGGGAAGTTCTCGATAACAGAAACGGAAACGTTCTGTGCCGCTTCAACAACAAGGCTGATGCCGAAAGACAGGCAAAGAGCTATGGCGGCGGTGCTATGGACTCTCTCGAAGTAGACTGGAATCAGGTTCTTAAGCTTCGCGGTCAGGCATAAGCTGTCTTTCAACGAGCTGCGCAAAATAACCTTTTGCCGCAAGAAGCTCATCGAAAGTTCCGTCCTCGATTATCCTGCCACTGTCAAGGACAAGTATCCTGTCACAGTGGCGGATCGTGGACAGCCTGTGTGCAATAACTATTCTGGTACATTTCAATGAATCAAGTGAATCGGAAACGATTTTCTGTGTAATATTGTCAAGGGCTGACGTTGCCTCATCAAACATCAGTATCCTTGGCTTGGGAGCCACGGCTCTTGCAATCATGAGTCTCTGACGCTGGCCTCCCGATATTCCGCCCGAGCCTTCCGAAATAACGGTATTCATTCCCATGGGCATATTTCTGATATCTTCATCCATTCCGGCCATAGCCGCCGCAGCCCACGCATCATCAAGTGTAAGGTTCGGGTTTGAAATAGTAATATTCGAAAAAATATCTCCCGAAAACAGACTGCTGTTTTGCATAACAACTCCGATATGTCTTCGAAGGGACCTAAGGTCTAACTGCGATAT
>DGUG01000160.1:0-5730 GCA_002394535.1 Lachnospiraceae bacterium UBA4316 | reverse complement strand
ATCCTCATAAGAGTCGATTTTCCGCATCCGGTTTTCCCGACAATGGCAACATACTGCCCCGGCTTGATCTTAAGCGTCATATTGTCAATCACATACGGTGCATTATCTTCATATCTGAAGGATACGTTGTTTAGTTCAATTCCGCCTCGAAGGCGGGTAACAACTTTTCTTGCTGCCTCTATCTCCGGTTCCGTATCAAAAACAGGCTGAATCAGTTTGATGACAGGTCTGATCATTGCGATGGTTCCCATTACGGTGGACAGCGCCGTGAACGCTCCGCTCACCATTCCGTATGCACTTGTAAATGCCATATAATCGGCTACCGTTACATTGCTTCTGACAGCGAAAAAATACATCATAATGCTTCCTATCAGCATTACAGCCGTGATCACGGTATTACCCAGCCGAAGTATAACCGGAGGATCGTATAAATAAGTTGCCGTTTTGACATACTGCTCACTCCACTTGGCAAATGCTCTTTTTTCCGCACCGGCATTTTTAAGTTTTGGTACACCGCTTATAAGGGAGTAAACCATACCTTCCTCACGTCCGGCCTCGCGAAGCTGCTCTTCGGTAATCTTCATCTGGTACATTATCATTACCACGGTAATCACAAACGTTAAGACCATTACTGCAAGGGCAGGGCCGCACAATGCAGGCGCGAAGGCAAATATCTGGCCTATGTAGATTAGAGAAAACACCGCAGTTATTCCGCTTGAAAACAAGGAATTGAAAAGTGCCGAACACATTCCGTTTACATTCGATATCCTGCCGGCCAGTTCACCTGCGGTAAACTGTCTGAAAAAGTTTGCCGGCAAAGACAGTATGCGCATCATTATCGCGCTCTCCGTAGCCAGGCTGATACGGGTCGTTATATTAGTAACGATCATCGCCCTTATAGCGGTTATGAGTCCCGATGCAAGCGTAATGCATAAAAGTGTCATTACCGCTGCCCCAAGAAGGGATGTATTCTTTGCCTCAAGTACATCCGAGTACAGGTATTTTGTAATAACAGGCACTGCCATTCCCGAAATGGTCGCAACAAGCGTCGCTGCTATAATCCATGCCACATCACCGGTATTTAGCTGGGCCAACATAAACCTGAGCAGATCTTTAAAATCCATTCTCCTGAGAGGAAGTGACTGATAAAAACATATAGCCTCTTCGTTCAGCTCACTTTCATTGATTGACGTCACCTTAACGGTGCTTTTGCTCCTGCTGTTTCTGTAATAAAAACCTCCTGTTCTGCCGGGGATGACAGACACTATCTCGCCGCTCTTGTTAGTCCCGATCATAGGGTATATGGCATCTTTATGCCAGCCCTTTGTCAGCTTTATCCTGCGTCTCATGATCCCCGCCGGACGCAGCATGTATTCAAGCAATTCTTCGGTATCGGTTATATCATCCGGAAGTTCCGAAGGCTTGATACGAAAATACTTAAGAATATCGCATACCGCCCCGTACACGGAATCGGTCTTGTTTTCCGAATCGATAATGATCTTTTCCACACTGACGAGATTGACCATTTTCGCAACAGCTTCGGTTAACATTTCATTATCATTTTCTACTCTTTGCTTTATCTGTTCTTCAAACCAGTTCATATTCACATTTCTCTTTTTCTATGAAAATCATACTTGCAGTCACTATTCCGAAGTCACGAGTTCCTCGTATTTCCCGTGTTTTTCTATAAGTTCTTCATGAGTGCCCATCTCAGCAATCCTACCGTTATCAAGAACTATGATCTTATCGCAGTCGCGTATTGTGGATAGTCTGTGAGCTATCACTATGACTGTGATTCCCCGCTCCGCTATCGATTTAACAACATCATGCTCCGTCATGGCATCAAGAGCACTTGTTGCTTCATCAAGAATTATTATAGTGGGGTCCTGCGCAAGAACCCTGGCAATTTCCATTCTCTGACGCTGCCCTCCGGAGAAATCTTTCCCGCCTTCAAGTATCCTGTACCGGTAACCACCGTCACGCTGCATGATATCCTCATGGAGTGCCGCATCTCTCGAAGCCATTATCATCTCGAAATCTTCAATCGATGAATCCCACATTTTAATATTGTTTGCGATCGTATCTTCAAACAGAATGATATCCTGGTCAACTACGGCGATAGAAGAGGTGAATATACTGCGGTCTATTTCCGATAGAGTTTTTCCGTCATAAAGTATCTGTCCGCTCCATGGCATATACAGTCCCGAAATAAGTTTTGAAAGGGTTGATTTTCCGCAGCCGGATGCCCCAACAAAAGCAACCTTCTGACCCGGCTCTATCTTCATTGAAAAATCACTTATCAAAGGGTCCGCAAGGGGTGAATACCCGAAAGTTATATTCTTAAGTTCTATTTTCCCTGTAAGCTTTGCATAGAATTTTTCATCCTCTGACGAATTTGCGCCATCTTCCGAATCATACGAAACATCCGCAGGGTAATTCATTACATCTTCTATACGCTCCATATCAACACGCATCTCTCTTATGATTGCTCCTGCATCCGAAAGCGTAAGTACAGGTGCCATAAATAAAGAGAGCATTGTCTGAAACGCAAAGAGCATACCTATTGAAAATTCACCCTGCATTATCAGATACAGACCTGTGGCAAGAATGATTGTATTGACAATAGTCCCGGTTACAACAGGTATAAGCCCGAAGTAATTTGTCAGCTTTATCGTTCTGATATTCTGACTGTTGACCGAAGCCTGATAACCCGCCCATTTTTCAAAATAGCCGTTCTCGGCTCCTCCTGACTTGATGGTCTCCATCATCTCTATCCCGGATACGGTTGTGGCGGCTAATTTTGCCGAATCTCGCATCATAACCCGGGTGATGTTCATACGCTTATTCGATACATACTGTACAACTGAAATATTAATGGCCAGACCTGCAAGGCCAATCACGGTAAGCAATACACTGTAACGCAGTATCACAACAAGATACACAAGCATCATTATCAGGTTAAGTGCTGTCGGTGCAAGGGTATTAATAATATTGGATGCGAGGGATTCATTTGTCTGCTTTCTGATGGCTATATCTTCCGCGTGCCTTTGTGAGAAAAATCCAACCGGAAGCCTCAGGACATGCCACATATAATTGGCATTGGCTCTTATGGCAAGCTTGCCTTCAATACGTAGAGAATAGATGGCCTGCATCGCCGAAAGCGTGATCTGAATGACGGCAAATACTATAAGAAAAACAAAAAACGGAGTCAGCCATTCAAGGCTTCTCCCTGCAAGAAAACGATCTATAAAAAGCTTGGAAAATACCGGATTGATCACACTTATGAGTGCCGATATAAAAGATACCAGTACAGTAAAGATCATTGCAGCCGATGTGCCGCGAAGCTGGTTTGCTGCGAATTCGAATATGCTCTTCCTCTTTCCTCCGCGCTCAAAGTTCTCTGTCGGTTCAAAGAAAAGACATACTCCGGTAAACCCTTTATCAAAATCATCAAGAGATAGCTCAACTGTCCCTCTCGCAGGATCATTAACAACTACTTTGTCTTTTTTGAAACCGCGCAGAACAATAAAATGATTAAACTCCCAAAATATGATGCACGGAAATTCTCCTTCATTCTTCAGCTCATCTATTTCAAGACGATACCCCTGGGCTTCCAGACCATAATTCTTCGCTGCCTTAACTATGTTTTTGGCATTGGACCCGTCCCTCGATACCCCGCAGTCGCTTCTTACCTGCTCAAGAGGCACCCACTTTCCGTAATAGGCAAGTACCATATCAAGACACGCGGCTCCGCACTCAAGCGCTTCCATCTGCAAAATCACAGGTACTTTCGCCACTTTGTTTGTGACCGGTTTTTCATTAACGTGCATTGTATGCCTCTCTACTGATTCAAAAGGAGTGAAGCCGGTGCAATTTCAACCGTCTCTGTCTGTCCTGCATTATTCGTTACGGTATCTTCAATCCGGCCGGTGAATCCCCAAAAGACAGCTGCTGCCAGAAACAGCACTATGCATGCAAGTATTATCCACATGCTTATGCCTGAGATTCTCGTGTATTCATCTATCTTCTCGGGAGAAGATATCCGGTCTATGCTTTTTTGTCTGAATATTGAATTATCCATTTTACACCACCTTTCGGGAGAGCCACGCCATTTAAACCTACGGGAGAGCCACGCCATTTAGAGTTCACTTCGTGGAGGCGTGGCCTACGTGCTGCAAAGTTTTCTACGAAAACTTTACACCACCTTCTCCATCTTCAAAAACATGGATGAGTAGGGTCTCATGCGAAGGCCTCCGCCGAAGTCGATCTTGTCGCCGGTAATCAGGTCGTCCGCTGTTCCGCATCCCGCATCAAAGTGAGCCACATACTCGTTTTCATCTGCGTTGATACATACGAGCACACGCTCATCATCACATTTTCTCTCTATTATACACTGCCTGTTTGTAAGTACCACGGTTTTAAAATCACCGTAGCAGAGTGCATGACTGTTATGCTTTGCCGCAGCTATCTTCGAGATATGTTCCGTAAGTTCATTTTCCTGCCAGGTTTCAAATGCAGGACGAAGTGCAGGATCTCCCTGTGACTTATCAGCGCACTCACCCCACTCGCTTCCGTAATAAACGCATGGAATTCCCGGCATTCCGAATGCCAGTGAATATATAAGGGGCAGGTGATTTTTATTTGTCAGGATACTTGCCACTCTCGTAACATCATGATTATCCACAAACGAGAACAGATGCCTGCCCCTGTACAGACACCAGTTATCGGGGCCGAACTGACGCAGGAGCGAGTGGCATATCTCGAACATATTCATGCTGTTAAAGCTTGAATACAGACCTTTGTAGCACTCATAGTTAGTAACCGAATGGCACATGTCATCGCCCATCCAGCGGTTGTAATCGCCGTGGAGGCACTCTCCCACAAGGAAAAAATCATCCTTCAGACCATTCGTAAACGAACGAAGTCTTCTGAGGAATTCAGGCGAGAGGCAGTACGCCACATCAAGCCTTAGCCCGTCTATATCAAATTCGTCAACCCATCCCTTAACGCAGTCAAGGATATGGCAGACAACAGCTTCATTTCCGAGATTAAGCTTAACAAGGTCGAAGTTTCCTTCCCAGCCTTCATACCACAAACCGTCGTTATAATTGGAATTCCCGTCGAAGCTTATATGGAACCAGTCCTTATAGATACTGTCCCATTTATATTTCAGTACGTCCTGAAAAGCCCAGAACCCCCGGCCCACATGATTGAATACTCCGTCGATTACGACCTTGATTCCGGCCTCATGAAGTTTACTAACTACTTCCCGAAAGTCATCGTTTGTTCCGATACGGCTGTCAATGATCGTATAATCTCTTGTGTTGTATCCGTGTGTGTCCGATTCAAACAGAGGTGAAAAATAGATGGCGTTTATATTAAGACGCTTCAGATGATCTATCCAGTCAATGACCTTCAAAATCGAATGATTTTCTCCCGAATGCTCGGGTTTTGCTCCCGCATTTCTATCCTCGGCGCAAAGCGGTGCACTTGGATTGTCAAAGGGTGCCCCGCAAAACCCGAGGGGATATATCTGATAAAATACCGATTCATATGCCCACATATAAACTATCTCCCTTCATGGAATATACCAAATATAGTACCACGAATCGGCTATATACGCAAATGCTGGTAAACCTTACGGAGCCGCCTGACGTATCCTTTCGATTTCCTCCCTGTACGGCGGAAGCTTAACGTCCGGATCATCGGGTGATGCTATATAGGGTGTCT
>DGUG01000192.1 GCA_002394535.1 Lachnospiraceae bacterium UBA4316 | reverse complement strand
ATCAGACCGCTGAATGTTCTGATACTTAACCTGATGCCGACGAAGGAGGTTACCGAAACCCAGCTTCTTCGTAAACTTTCGAATTCACCGCTGCAGGTAAACATAGAGCTGTTACAGACGGCAAGTTATACCCCGACTCATGTGGATTCAAGTCACCTCGACAGCTTCTACACCACCTTCGACAAGGTGCGGGCAAGAAAGTTTGACGGTATGATAATTACCGGCGCGCCGCTTGAGCATGTGGCATACGAAGATGTGGCATACTGGGACGAGCTGTGCACAATAATGAAGTGGAGCGAAAGTCATGTGCACTGCACTTACTATCTGTGCTGGGGTGCATTTGCCGCGTTCTATTACTTTTACGGGTTGAAGCATGAGTTCTATGAAGAGAAGCTGTCGGGAATATACAAGCATAAGGTTCTAAAGCCTACATCACCGCTTTTCCGCGGCTTTGATGATGAGTTTTATGCGCCCCATTCTAGGGAGATCTATATAACAAGGGAGCAGATACTGTCGGTTCCCGGATTGGAACTTATGGCCGAATCGGATGAGGCCGGAGTTACGATTGTTAAGACAGAGGATTCGAGGAAGTTCTTTGTGACCTGCCATGCGGAATACGATTCTGATACATTGGCGAATGAGTACAAGCGTGATCTGGATAAGGGGATAGATCCGCATATACCAAGAAATTATTTTCCTGATGACGATCCGTCACGAGATCCGGTGGTCAACTGGCGTTCGACCGGACAACTCCTATATACAAACTGGCTTAATTATTACGTTTATCAGTCTACACCTTATGATGTTGAATCTATAGGTGACCGCTGACGGTTTTTGTATCGGTCAATGCCGGTATATGATATAATTTAAAAGGTCAAAGTTTATAACGAAAAGGAGGGTTTACTATGGGAATGAAGTTTTATCGTTGTGCACATTGCGGACAGATCGTTGCTATCGTCAAGGAGACAGGAGTACCTGTAATCTGCTGTGGAGAGGCTATGCAGGAAATAATACCGGGCTCGGTAGATGCAGCCGTTGAAAAGCATGTGCCGGTTTATGAAGTTAAGGATAATAAGGTAATCGTTACTGTAGGATCAACGGAGCATCCTATGCTGCCGGAGCATTACATTGAGTGGATTGCACTTGAGACAAAGCAGGGCAACCAGAGGAAGGCACTTAAGGCAGGTGACGAACCCAAGGCATGCTTCGCACTTTGCGAAGGCGATGAGGTTGTAAGTGTTTATGCATATTGTAACCTCCACAGTCTTTGGAAAGCCTGAGGTAAAAGTGTAGACTTAAGAAATGTTCAAGTAAAGGAGATATTATATGGCTAATAAGTATGCGGGTACACAGACCGAGAAAAACCTTCAGGCAGCATTTGCGGGAGAATCCCAGGCAAGAAACAAATATACCTATTTTGCTTCCAAGGCCAAAAAAGAAGGATTTGAACAGATATCGGCTCTTTTCCTTAAGACTGCGGACAACGAGAAAGAGCATGCAAAGATGTGGTTCAAGGAACTCGACGGAATAGGCTCGACAGCTGAAAACCTTGCTGCAGCAGCGGAGGGAGAGAACTACGAATGGACCGATATGTATGAAGGCTTTGCCAAGACCGCTGAGGAAGAAGGATTCCCCGAACTTGCGGCAAAGTTCAGAGGTGTTGCTGCGATTGAAAAGAAGCATGAAGAAAGATACCGTGCACTGCTTCATAATGTTGAGGCTCAGGAAGTATTTGCAAAGAGTGAAGTCAAGGTTTGGGAGTGCAGAAACTGCGGGCATATCGTTGTAGGAACAAATGCCCCCGAGGTCTGCCCTGTATGTGCACATCCTCAGAGCTATTTTGAGGTTCATGCCGAGAATTACTGATTATTACAATTGGAGCATTACATGAAGAAACTTGAAGAATATGTTACAAGCATTCCCGATTTTCCGGAGCCGGGCATAATATTTAGAGATATAACGAGTGTTTTGCAGGATGCGGACGGACTGCATCTTGCAATCGACTCGTATGTGAAGATGCTGGAAGGTGTTGATTTTGACGTTGTTGTAGGCGCTGAATCAAGAGGCTTCATTTTTGGGGCGCCCATAGCATATCTGCTCGGAAAGCCTTTTATTACAGCCAGAAAACCCGGGAAACTGCCCCGGGAGACTGTATCGGAGGACTATGAGCTTGAATATGGTACAGCCTCTATAGAGCTTCACAAGGATTCGATTAAGCCCGGGCAGAGGGTTGTCATAGTGGATGATCTGATAGCCACCGGTGGTACGGTTGAAGCCATAATAAAGCTTGTGGAAAAACTGGGCGGAGAGGTTGTAAAGCTTGTATTTATGATGGAACTTGCAGGTCTTAAAGGACGTGAGAGGCTTTCAAAATACGATGTGGAGTCTGCGATTGTTTATGAGGGAAAATAGTATTAATGATGCCCTTACGTTAATGATTTTCAAAAAAAACTTGAATATGAAACGATTAAGTTCTATTATATAGAAAATTAGATGACGTAATATTTTATATTATATGCATATGTTTGAGGGAGAGTATATGAGCGCGGACGAAACACTTAATGCACTTCTTCCTTTATTCACAAGATATTACAATGTAACCACGGAAGGGATAGAAGAACCCTTTGATGCAGAGGCGGTTTTTGAGTCCCACAATGAGCAGTATTATCTCGTAAAAGCTGCAAAGGTTGCGGATATTGATACAAAAGAGTATGTATTCTTTGCAAAGCGCGATAATTTGTCGGCAGATGATTTTGCGAAGCTTGACAAGGTTGCGTGGGAGAGAGGAACATCAAGGGCAAAGCCCGGCTACAACCACAAAAGCACGGATGTTACTCTTGTGATTGTTGCTAATACCATTGATGATGCGGCAAAGAATATGATAAAAAAATCGCGCCATTATAAAAGCTATAAATGGGGCTTTTACGGATGGAGCATCTACAGACTGGTTGCAATCGAGTCTTCTTGCGGCAAGGCCTATTATAACCACCGGGGCAAAAGCCTTAAGAAACTCGTGGGCAATATAAAATGAAAAGAGTAATAAGGGAGGAGAAATCATGACAGCATTACTTATTATCATTGCAGCTATCATTTTGCTTGTCATCGGCTATGTTTACTATGGCTCCTGGCTTGCAAAGCAGTGGGGCATCGATCCCAGCAAAAAGACTCCGGCTGTAGAACTGGAGGATGGTGTTGACTATGTTGCTGCGAAACCTGCAGTACTTATGGGACATCACTTCTCATCAATCGCCGGTGCAGGCCCTATCAACGGACCTATTCAGGCAGCGGTATTCGGATGGGTACCGGTATTTCTATGGTGTGTAATCGGTGGTATTTTCTTCGGTGGATTACAGGATTTCGGTTCACTGTTTGCTTCCATTCGTCATGAAGGTAAATCAGTCGGCGAGATCATCAAGGATTCAATGGGTCCCCGTGCCAAGAAGCTTTTCATAGTATTTGCACTTCTCGTGCTGATCCTTGTTATTGCTTCGTTCGTTAACGTCGTAGCAGGTACATTCTTTACGGCACCGGATGCGGGACAGTTCGGATTTGTATCAAATCCCAACGGTAACCAGACAACAGCTATGATCTCATTCCTGTTTATCATACTTGCGATCATCTACGGTCTGCTTACAAACAGGGCAGGTGTCAAGACACTTCCCGCAACAATTATCGGTATCGTAGGTATCGTTATTTCAACTATCATCGGTCTTAACTGCGGTCTTGCTATCGGACGTACGGCATGGATTGTTATAATCGGTATTTATATCGCTGTAGCATCTCTCGTTCCGGTTTGGATTCTGCTTCAGCCCCGTGATTACCTTTCATCATTCCTGCTTTACGCTATGATGGGACTTGCTGTTATCGGTATTTTAATTTCAGCATTCACAGGCAGCACATCATTTGACCTCCCTGCATTTACAGGCTGGTCAACAAAGATCGGTAACCTGTTCCCTGCACTGTTCATCACAGTTGCGTGCGGTGCTTGCTCAGGTTTCCACAGCCTTATTTCAACAGGTACATCATCAAAGCAGCTTGATAACGAGAAGAATGCAAAGGCTATCGGTTACGGCTCAATGCTTATCGAATCGGCTCTCGGTATCATCTCACTTATTGCTGTAGGTATGGTATGGGCTAAGTACACAAACGGTGATTTCGGTTCACCTTCCGCAGCATTCGGTGCAGGTATTGCATTAATGTTCGGCGCAGAGACCACCAAGGTTTACACAACGATCTACGCTCTGCTGACACTTGCGGTTTCAGTATTTGCTCTTACATCGCTTGATACAGGTACAAGGCTTTCAAGATTCATGTTCTCGGAGCTTTTCCTTAAGGATGATGAAGAGACATGGAAGGATGCAAAGGGTATTAGAAAGCTTCTTGCTCATCCGCTTTTCGGTACAACTCTTATGGTTGTCATCGGCTGCGTACTCGGCGGATTGTCACTTTCACAGATTTGGGGACTGTTCGGAGCAGCTAACCAGCTCCTTGCAGGTATAGCACTCCTTGCTGTTGCTACATGGCTCGGTGAAGTAGGCAAGAATAACAAGATGTTCTACATTCCTATGTGCTTTATGCTTATTGCAACACTTACATTCCTTGCGCAGAAGATCATCAGCCTCTTCAAGACAATTGCAGGTAAGGCAGAAAATCCCGCAATGTGGGGTGATTACTTCCAGCTTGTGTTTGCTGTAGCAATGTTTGTACTTGCGATCATCCTGATCATTGAAGGTATCCAGACATTCAGAAAGCAGGCTGCAGACAAGGCAAAGGCTGCATAATTAAAAATCACTTGCAAAATACCGTTCAAAGGTATATTATGCAATAGAGCAAAGGCGCTCGAGGTTTTCCTTGTGCGCCTTTTTTTATTCAATAATTTATATCAAATATGGAGGATGAGAAAATGTCATACGTTGATGAGGTTTACGAAAGAGTAGTAAAGCAGAACCCCGCTCAGCCCGAGTTCCATCAGGCAGTTAAGGAAGTTCTTGAGTCACTTCGTGTTGTTATCGAAGCAAACGAAGAGGAGTACAGAAAGGATGCACTTCTTGAGAGACTCACAACTCCCGAGCGTCAGGTTCTCTTCAGAGTTCCCTGGGTAGATGATAAGGGACAGGTACAGGTTAACAACGCAATGCGCGTACAGTTCAATTCCGCAATCGGACCTTACAAGGGCGGTCTTCGCCTTCACCCTTCGGTAAACCTTGGTATCATCAAGTTCCTTGGTTTTGAGCAGATCTTCAAGAACTCACTTACAGGTCTTCCCATCGGCGGTGGTAAGGGTGGTTCGGATTTCGATCCCAAAGGAAAAAGTGACCGTGAGGTTATGGCATTCTGCCAGAGCTT
>DGUG01000056.1 GCA_002394535.1 Lachnospiraceae bacterium UBA4316 | reverse complement strand
GCTCCATGCCCTTTGCCCAGAAACGATCACGGCATCTTCTTACATACCAGTTGGACAGGTCGTCCACAAAATCCTGAAGAGCTCTTGCAGCTTCGGGAATCTGGTACTTGTCAAGGCACGAATCAACACTTCCTATCGTAGAATAAAGCTTACTCAGTATCCACTTATCCATAACTGGAAGCTTGTCGTATTCAAGTTTGTATTTTGTAGCATCAAAATTATCTATATTTGCATACAGAACAAAAAATGCATATGTATTCCAGAGTGTTCCCATGAACTTTCTCTGGCCTTCCATGACAGCTTTGTCATGGAATCTGTTTGGAAGCCACGGTGCCGAATTGATATAGAAATACCAGCGGATAGCGTCTGCTCCCATTGACCGGAGCGCCTCAAACGGATCGACGGCATTGCCCTTCGACTTGCTCATCTTCTCTCCGTTTTCATCCAGCACCAGACCTAATACTATAACGTTCTCATAAGGTGCTTTATTGAACAGGAGCGTACTCTCCGCAAGAAGCGAATAGAACCATCCTCTTGTCTGATCTACTGCCTCGGAAATAAACTGGGCCGGAAATCTCGACTCGAATACCTCTTTGTTCTCAAACGGATAATGATACTGCGCAAAAGGCATAGCGCCCGAATCGAACCAGCAGTCTATAACTTCCGGTACACGGCGCATCTGTTTGCCGCATTTAGGACACGTAATCGTAAAATCATCAATATAAGGTCTGTGAAGCTCCACGGTAAGTGCATCCTCACGACCGGACAAATCACGAAGTTCCTGCCTGCTTCCTACTGCATGACGGTTCCCGCATTCGCATTCCCAGACGTTAAGGGGGGTTCCCCAATACCTGTTACGCGAAACAGCCCAGTCCTGAATATTCTCCAGCCAGTTTCCGAAACGCCCTGTTCCGATGGATTCCGGAATCCAGTTAATGGTGTTGTTATTTCTGATAAGGTCATCCCTGACCTTGGTCATTTCTATATACCATGATTCCCTTGCATAGTAGATAAGCGGAGTCGAACATCTCCAACAATGGGGATAGTCATGTTCTACCTTCGGGGCACTAAAGAGTATTCCCCTTGCATCAAGTTCCTTGAGAACCTCGGGATCTGCGCTTATTGCACCCTCGTCTATCTCCTTCTGTGTCGGCTTGGCGCGCATGCCCCCGAACGGTGTCTCCGGTTTCATAACACCCTTTTCATCAACCATCTGCACAAAAGGCGCATCATATTTTCTTCCGACTCTGGCATCGTCTTCACCGAACGCAGGAGCGATATGAACTATTCCGGTACCGTCTGCCATCGTTACATAATCATCACAGTATACAAAGAACGCTTTCTTGTTCTGTGCTGCGGCACAATCCGCGGCACATTTGTAAAGCGGCTCATATTCCTTGTATTCAAGATCGCTTCCCTTATAAGTTTCCAGAACTTCATAGGCAGGAGTCCCCTCTGCCCTTTCAATTCCCGACAGAACCGAATCGGCAAGAGCCTCGGCAAGAATATAAGTATATCCATCCGCAGCCTTAACCTTAACATATGCATCGTTCGGATTGACACAAAGTCCGATATTACTTGCAAGCGTCCAGGGTGTTGTTGTCCACGCAAGGAAATATGCATCTTCGTCCTTGATCTTAAACCTTACAATTGCTGTTCTTTCTTTTAAGGTTTTATATCCTTGTGCAACCTCGTGAGAAGACAGCGGTGTACCACATCTGGGACAATAGGGAACTATCTTGAATCCTTTGTATAACAGTCCCTTGTCCCATATTGTCTTAAGCGCCCACCACTCGGATTCTATAAAATCGTCATGGTATGTTACATAAGGATCATTCATGTCGGCCCAAAATCCTACCGTTTTAGAAAAATCCTCCCACATACCCTTGTATTTCCAGACACTTTCCTTACACTTGTCAATAAATGGGGCGAGACCATACTCTTCTATCTGTTCCTTGCCGTCAAGACCAAGGAGTTTTTCAACCTCGAGTTCCACCGGAAGACCGTGAGTATCCCATCCCGCCTTACGCGGAACATAATACCCCTTCATTGTACGGTATCTGGGTATCATATCTTTGATAACACGGGTAAGAACATGTCCGATATGAGGCTTACCGTTTGCAGTCGGCGGTCCGTCATAGAACATGTAAGTATCGCTGCCCTCGCGATTTTTCATACTCTTTTCAAATATATTGTTATCGGACCAGAACTTTTCGACTTCTTTCTCTCTGTCGACAAACTTAAGATCCGTTGATACCTTGTTATACATTATTTGTCTCCTGTTTCTTAATTAATTATTATCTTCTGTATTATTCCCGGCTTCTTCAGTATCCTTGCCGGCCTCTTTCAACTCCGTCTGTGAACATGCCTGTGGGAAGAGTTTATCCTTGTAATCATCAAGTCCGAGCATCACCGCAATGCCCAATACTCCGCAGGAAATAATCTCTCCTACCCCCACAAGGGCAACGCTTGCCCAGAATGTATGATCATCAAGTCTTAACAGAACATTATATATGAAAGGGATCGTAAATGCGGTTATTATGATCGGAGGGAAAGGGACCGCAAATTTGTATTTGCGCAAAAGATAACTTATCACAGCAGCCACCAATGTAGCGCCGCTCCCTATCAGAACGTCATACATGGGGTTTCCCATTGTATAATTTGCCGCCAGACATCCTATAAACAGTCCGGGAATAGCGGCAGGCGTAAAATACGGCAATACAGTAAGCGCCTCAGATATCCTGACCTGTATTATTCCGTTTGCCATTCCGAACATATTGGCAATATGAGTAAGTATCACATACAGAACCGCTATAACTATTGTCTGTATTACAAACGCGGTTTTACCTTTATACATAGTTTATCACCTACTGTTTATATCTGCTGCTGTAGCATACCCTGTCGGACACTTGTATGCCGGCAAGTTTTCCTATTATATGAGTGGTATTTGACATCTTGCCGCCTACAACTACCGGCTCATAAACAATTCCTTTTGTAGCATCATGATTGCTGTATATCGATATACTTATGACCCCGCCGTTTGTTACGGCTGAAATATATAGCGGATATTCATAAGGATTGATAAATTTATAATCAAGACTGCTTCCCGATATAGTTGCATCGAGTCCCGATGCGATATAGCTGGACCGGTGACTGTGGTTGTGACGTTCAGCAGGAACAACTCCGGCGCGGAGCATGGCAAGGTTGAGCGTTGAACTAACCTGGCAGATTCCTCCACCCACACCCTTTACATATGTATCCCCGGAGATAACATTTCCGAGTCCGTAACCGTTTGCGGTCGTTCTCGGACCAAAAGCCATAGTGCATGAAAACATCTGCCCCGGGAGAATAATCATCCCGTTTATCTTGGAGGCCGCATTTCTGATGTTCTGCGCCCTGTCTTCATTTGCCCTGAATCTGGTCGATGCCTCCGAAAGCATACAGTCAATTCCGAGAGATGACATACTCGGATTTACCGCAGATACTGCTGTGGCTGTCGCAGATGCTGAAGGGGTCGCCGCAGATGCTGAAGGGGTTGCCGCAACTTCACCTTCTTTGTATTTTGTGAGATCTATATTAATCCCCGTTTTTCCTGCAATAATAGCCGCCTTAACAGTGTTTACGACTGCAGATTTATCTACCCTGACTTCACCGTTTGTCTGAAAGGTCAGGTTGTTAAGCAGTCCTTCGATATCACGAAGTGAATCCGTATTCTCACCCGCCTTGATCCGGTCTGTCTCAACCCCGTATATCTGCTTTGTATAGGTCTTGTCCTGATAAGTCATAACAACGCTTGTTACCGAATCAGCAAGAACCTGATATGGAGCAAAAATCGTCAAAAAGGTCAGGACAGTGAGCACAGTAACCAAATACCCTGATATTTTTTTCATAATAATCTCCTTGAATTATCTACAGCACACTATGAGTTAGTATATCACGCAAAATACGATAGGGCAAGCATTCGGAGCATTGAAAAGGCTCTTTAAATAAGAAAAGATTTGTTGTAAAATGAAGTGGGTCGGAGCATACCGATCTTGATAAGGAGATTTAACATGGCAGACAGATTATTTATTATAATTCCGGCATATAATGAACAGGACAATATCAGACAGGTTATTGAGGACTGGTATCCTATTGTAGAAAAATACGGCACTGACTCACGTCTTGTTGTCATTGATGACGGAAGCCGTGACAATACATATGAGATAATTAAAGACCTTAGTCATGACAGACCAAAGCTTACAGCTCTTACCAAGCCTAACGGGGGACATGGGGCAACGGTTCTGTACGGATATAAATATGCTCTCGATAACGGAGCCGATTATGTATTTCAGACAGATTCCGACGGTCAGACCCTTCCTTCCGAGTTTGAGCCGTTCTGGATAGCCCGTAGCAAATATGACATTACTATCGGGTACAGGAACAAAAGAAGAGACGGACTTATGAGGGTATTTGTTACAAAAGTTCTCCGTCTTGTGGTATATCTGTGCTTCAGGGTTTACATTCTTGATGCAAATACTCCTTACAGACTTATGAGTGCCGGTACACTCCGGGATAATCTCAAATATATACCGGATGATTATTTCCTTACAAATGTTGCACTTACAGCAATCTACAAGAAAAAGAGGCAGAAGGTACACTTTATTCCGATATCATTCAGACCCAGGCAGGGAGGTAAGAATTCCATCAATCTTATCAAGATAATAAAAGTCGGATTCGAATCCATCAGAAGTTTTATTGTTATTAACGACAAAGTGGGCAGCAACTGACTGCCCACCTTTTTATTACATCAGATTTTCGGGGTTCAGACATTCCAGCTCCGGAATCACAAATCTGCCATCCTTTCTGATCAGAACATCATCAAACCAAATCTCTCCTCCACCGTATTCCGGCGTCATAATAAGTACAAGATCCCAGTGGATTGCCGATTTGTTTCCGTTAGGTGCATCATCGTAACACATACCCGGCGTAAAATGAATGCTTCCGCTTATCTTTTCGTCAAACAGTATTTCCTTCATTGGCTTCGTAATATACGGATTGATACCGATGGCAAACTCACCGACATATCTTGCACCTTTATCGGTGTCAAATACACGGTTAATTCTTTCATCATCATTAGCTGTAGCCTTAACAATCTTTCCGTTTTCAAAAGTAAGACTTACACCTTCATAAGTGAATCCTTCGTATCTTGAAGGTGCATTATATGTTATCACACCGTTTACGGAGTCTTTGACCGGAGCCGTGTAAACCTCCCCATCCGGAATATTCATATGACCGTCACATGCAATTGCCGGAATTCCCTTAATTGAAAACGAAAGATCAGTTCCCTTTGCCACAAGCCTTACTTTATCTGTTTTATTCATGAGATCGACAAGATTCAGCATGGCTGTTCCCATTTTTTTGTAATCAAGATTACATACGTTGTAATAGAAATCTTCAAACTGCTCAAAACTCGAATCCATAAGCTGCGCCATGGCATCGGTCGGATATCTTAGTACAACCCATCGCGTCTTCGGCACCCTGATCCCATGATGAACAGGTGATGAATACAGGCGATTATACAATGATAGTTTCTCTGCAGGAACATCAGAAAGCTCCGATGCATTATCAGCAGCTCTTACTCCTATGAAACAATCCATCTGAGACATCATTGCACTGTCCGTCTCACACATTATTCGAAGCTGCTCATCATTGCAGTCCATAAGCAATTCCCTATGAACACGCTGGCTTTCAAAATGCGGAAAAGGCATCCCTCCCGCAGCATATACCTCCTTAACTAGTGCTCTTGCGAGATCCTCTGTATCATCTCCGATATAATTGATCCAGACTTTATCGCCTTTTTGCACTCTTACAGAATAATTGACAAGATTGTACGCCAATTTATGCAGTCTCTGATCCATTTTGTCTCCTTTTTTGTTTGTGTTCTATTTAATATATGTTATAAACCTGTTCCCGGCCTTTTCAAACAAAGATTTTGAATCATTCATTCCGAGTTTGTACACCCTCTCTTCCCCGGGATCATACAAAATCGTATTTTTACTGTCGTAACCTGTGATTATCACTGCGCTGCCCTGCCCGGTCATCGCCATCACCGGATACCCTCTTGAAACATAATAGAGTACATCGGACAATGAAACTCCCGATAAGTCAAGTACATCGGCTTCAAGATTGTCCGACAGAACCCTTGTAAGTGATTTTCTGCGAATTTCTTCTTCACTGCTCTTATATACTCCTCCCGACTGAAGCATCATATCTATGCACTTTACATACGAAGAAGTATTATCGGTTTCCGGTGCGCCTTCGGATTCACCTTCTTCAGTTGACGCTTTTGGAGTCGTCTCACTTATCTCAAGACTTGTAATCTTGGTACTTGCTTTCCTGTTACTGCTTTCCCATACATATGCCATTTGCTTGTTTGTTACAACCCCGTATAGATCTCCGGCTATTTCAACCGCCTCGGAGGCCGACGAGTATATTCCTGCTATTTTTCCTTTTGCATATACATAATATCGCTTAAGAGTATCATCATCCTTGATGGAAACATCCCTGCTGCCCTCAAATACAACTTCTTTTGGATTTGTGACCTTAACGGATGATTTTTCCCCGTCTCCCCCTTTATACAACACTGTCTGATAGGTGGTTTCCGTCTTTTCGGTGACTACGCTTGACAACTTGTTCTTAAGAGTTGTCTGTGTCTTGTTGTTTACGATCTGGTCATCCTCTATAGGCAAAAGCTCACCGCTGTCGGGTTCCTTCGTGGCTCGTGAAAGTATGAGAAGATTATCCGATTTTTCGACACCAAGAACGTATACTCCATCCTGATGATAGTCCTTAAGAGTGTTACCGTTTTGGTCCTGAATCCTGACGGAATACATCGGTATGATTGTTTTTCCGGTGTAATCGTTTGTAACATCTGACACCCTTGCCGCCCCGTAAATGACATCATTGTCCATAAATCCCAGGGGAATAACCACCTCTCCCGCTCCTGAGGGTATCGTATAGGGTGTCATGCTGTTAAGTTTGAACAATTGTATCTGTGTAAAATCAACAACCGAATCCCCTGTCTGCCACGCTATAATACTTTCATCATCCGAAGAGTAGAAACCTGTTTCGCTTATGCTTGCCTGCATTATCTCGGATTCCCTGTCTGTGATATTAATCGAATATACACCGCCGTCAAGAAAAATGTAAAATCTGTTTCTTGAACTGATATAGGCAAGATTATTAACCTCAACGGAAAGCATTTCATATGACTTGGTATAAGGAATAAACAATTCCTCCTCTATCGTATTAAGCGCACAATCATAGTAATACAGCGCAACTCCGACTTTCCCCTCATTTATGCCTCTGTTCATGTATCCATACACTATAAACCATATATTACCGACACCATCGATCATCATGGGTTTAATCGAATGAGCATTGTACCTTGTACGTTCATCGTTGTTGTCTTTATCCGCAAAGGCAAAAAGTCTTGCCATCGTATTGGATGATGTATTGTATGAATAGAGTGCATTCTGTTGGACAAATGCATATATGGTCCCGGCATCGTTTTCAATTCCCTCCGGCTTCTCATTAATCATTCCATGGAGGATCTTGCCGTTTACAACCACATTCTTGTCCGCATCAAATACCTGATCCATGATTCTTTCGTATTCCATCAGGTACATTCTCTTTCCCCGCTGGAGACGGAAAAACTCGGAAACATTGTGGGTCTCGGACATTATCTCAACCTGGTAATTCAGCATAATCGAGGCCGTCGTCTCATCAATCTCAAGGATTTCCATATCTTTGCCGGTGATCAGGACCGGCTCCAGTTCTCCCCATGTCAACTGGTTAAAGTTTGAGTGTATATTGACATAAGCATAACTGGAATTATCACCGTCAGCATTTGTTTCCATGTATTTTTTTATTGATTCGGCAGCTTCCTTATCCATGGTCCTGTCGGAAAAATCCCTGACAAATTCCATCTTTTCCGACAGATAAAGCTCCGCTCTGTTAATCACTCTTGCGTAATACCTGATTACGCTTCCGCCGGATGTTGTAAGCTTGATAATAAGCATATATTCGGTGTCGTCCTCGATCAGGTCTTTGAGTGTCGCCGTCGCATAAATTACATCGCCTTCATAGGTAAAATCAGATACTTCCGTCTCTTCTATCAACCTGGACATGTCAAGCGGCCTTACTTCATAAGAAACTTTAGCAATGACCGCATCATAAAGATCTGCGCGAAAGGTCACGGATCTGTTCGCCATAAGGGGAGTTATCGGTCCACGAAGATAATTCCCCTCCATTTCCGTTGTATACCCATGGAGAGGATTGATATATTCGTCATTAACGTTCATATACACGATCGGAAGTGTCGCCTTGGACATCTCTGCCGTCATATCCGTATTTCCCCTGTTCAGGACAATATTTGATACAAACAGGGATATCAGAAACAATACAAACGTTACCGAGAGTTTAATTATTCTTCTTCTGAATTTGTTTTGATCCATAAAACAAAATCGTGACGACGAATGAGTATTCGCCGCCACTTAAAATCACTTTTTTGCTGCTTCTATTCGCGCCGCACTCCTCTTTAGAGCTAACATTGCGCGGCCTATGTCCATTCCGGCGTCTTTTTCTGAAAGACGCCTTTCAGCACGTATCCGCGCTTCTTCGGCACGTTTCACATCAATCTCATCCGGCCATTCACACACTTCCGCAAGAATTGTCATGGAATCCTGAAGTATTTCAATGAATCCACTGTGAATCGCACATACCTTCGGGTCGGCATCGGGTAAATGAATATAGCATGCTCCCGGAGCCAAAACGCTCGTAAGCGGGATATGATTCGGAAGAACACCTATCTGACCCTCCGTAGTATTAATCTCCACCATTGTCACATCACCCTCGTAAAATAATCTGTCGGGGCTAGTGATCCGAAGATGAAAAGTATCGGCCATTTTAACTCCTTATTTCTGACTCTGGTTATATTTCTCTATTACGTCCTCGATACCTCCGGCACTTAAGAAGAAGCTTTCGGGAATATCGTCGTATTTACCTGACAGTATTTCGTCAAATCCTCTTATAGTATCGGATACTGTTACATATCTTCCCGGAAGACCGGTAAACTGACCGGCTACGAAGAAAGGCTGTGACAGAAATCTCTGAACTTTTCTTGCACGGGATACGGTAACCTTATCATCTTCCGAAAGTTCATCCATACCGAGGATTGCGATAATATCCTGGAGTTCCTTGTATCTCTGCAGAATCTCCTGAACTCCTCTTGCAACCCTGTAGTGATCTTCACCGACAATTCTCGGATCAAGGATTCTCGAAGTGGACTCAAGCGGATCAACAGCAGGGTAAATACCGAGTTCTACTATCGAACGAGACAGAACCGTTGTTGCATCAAGATGCGCAAACGTTGTAGCCGGTGCAGGATCAGTAAGGTCATCGGCCGGAACGTAAACAGCCTGTACCGATGTTATTGATCCGTTCTTTGTTGAAGTGATACGCTCCTGGAGAGCACCCATCTCGGTCTGCAGTGTGGGCTGATAACCAACCGCTGAGGGCATACGCCCAAGGAGTGCTGAAACCTCAGAACCTGCCTGTGTGAATCTGAATATATTATCGATGAACAGCAGTACGTCCTTACCGCCCTCATCTCTGAAGTATTCGGCCATTGTCAGTCCTGCAAGTCCGACCCTCATTCTGGCTCCGGGGGGCTCATTCATCTGTCCGAATACCATTGTTGTTTTATCTATAACGCCCGAGTCCGTCATTTCATGATAAAGGTCATTACCTTCACGTGTACGTTCTCCTACACCGGTAAATACCGAATATCCTCCGTGCTCGGTTGCAATATTTCTGATAAGTTCCTGTATAAGAACTGTTTTTCCTACTCCGGCGCCTCCGAACAGTCCTATCTTACCACCCTTCTGATACGGGCACAGAAGATCAACGACTTTGATACCTGTCTCAAGCATTTCCGCCGATGTAGACTGTTCTTCAAAGCTGGGAGCCTTGCGATGTATCGGGTAGCGTTTTTCTACCTCGGGTGCAGGTTTGTTATCTATCGGCTCACCTAACACATTGAATATTCTTCCGAGTGTGTTCTCACCGACAGGAACCGATATCGGCGCTCCCGTAGCGATTGCTTCCATTCCTCTGACAAGTCCGTCTGTAGGTCCCATAGCTATGCAACGAACCGTGTCGTCACCAAGATGCTGGGCAACTTCAACGACCAGTGTGGTTCCATCACCGCGCTCCACACGTATAGCATCGTTAATCTCCGGCAAGGTACCTTCCGGAAACTTAACGTCAAGCACCGCTCCGATAATCTGGGTAATCTTACCTGTGTTGTTATCTGCCACTTTTGTATTCTCCTTCTGTAATTATTCTAAAGGTCGCTCGGCCAGTAAGGTGTGTCGCCCATTCAGATCGCCTTCGGCGATAGGGGCTCCACGTGCAGACAGGGTCCCACCGCTTCGCGGTTCCCCCTATCAGCCTATTGCCTCAGCGCCACCAATGATCTCTGTAAGCTCCTGCGTAATCGCACCCTGTCTGGCACGGTTATACTGAAGCTCAAGTCCCGATATCATCTTCTCCGCATTGTCCGTTGCAGAGTCCATAGCCTGCATTCTGGCTCCGTTCTCACTTGCAACTGCCTCGATAAGTGCTCCGTAAATAAGGCTTGTCACATACTTCGGAATTATGGCATCTAATGCCTCATCCGAATCGGGCTCATAGGTCATAAGAGCTCTTTTCTCACTTTCAACTCCTGCATCGGGTTTTATGGATTCTTCACCCTCTTTACCTGATACAGACTCGGTAGGCGTACTGTCTTCTCCCAGCGGTAAAAGTTTCTGAAGCTTCGGTACATGCACAACGGTATTTTTAAATATCGTATAAGCAACGTATATTTCTCCGATCTCCCCCGCCGCATATTTTTTAAGCAGATCACCGGCCAGTTCGGACGCATCGGAATACAACGGTTCCTCGATCATATCCGAATTCTCGTACACAATCTCATATCCGGATCTTTTTACACTGTCACGGCCCTTTTTACCTATAGCATAAATTACCAGTTCATCAGTACTCCAACCGCTCTGTGTTACCAGCTTGGTAATATTGCTGTTATACCCTCCGGCAAGTCCTCTGTTTGAAGTAATGAGAATAACCGCCTTCTTGTTGCACCCATTAGGCTTCATAAGAGGATGATCGATATATCCCGACTTGCTCATAATCGAAACAATCGTATCATACATCTGCATTGTGTAATTCTTACTCTGCTCCGCACGCGTCTTGGCTCTTTGAAGCTTGACCGTGGAAACAAGTTTCATTGCCTTGGTAATCTGCTGGGTAGACTGTATACCTGTTTTACGTCTTTTGATGTCGCGCATCGACGCCATAATCTACACCCTCCCTGTAGGGTTTTTAACTCATTTCAGAAAATCAGCCTTGAAATCCTCTATCGCTTTCTTAAGCTTATTTTCCATATCTTCTGACAGTTCCTTCGTGTTCCTGATCGATTCGGGAATCTCGGAATAACTTGTCTTGATATACTCAAAGAAGGACTCCTCGAACTCACCGATCCTGTCAACAGGAACATCCAGCAGAAGCTTTCTTGTTACAACATAAATAATAAGAACCTGATATTCAACCGGCATCGGCTTGTACTGACCCTGTTTCAGTACTTCCTTGATTCGCTCTCCTTGTGCCAGCTTTTCTCTTGTATCTGCATCCAGTTCCGATCCGAACTGTGCAAAAGCCGCAAGCTCTCTGTACTGTGCAAGCTCGGTACGGATCGGGGCTGAAATCTTCTTCATTGCCTTAATCTGGGCTGCACCACCGACACGCGAAACCGAAAGACCTGCATTTACAGCAGGACGGAATCCGGAATTGAACATCTCAGTCTCAAGATAAATCTGGCCGTCTGTAATCGAGATAACGTTTGTCGGAATGTATGCCGAAACATCACCCGCCTGAGTCTCGATTATCGGAAGAGCTGTCAGAGATCCTCCGCCGTATTCTTCGCTCATTCTTGCCGCACGCTCAAGAAGTCTTGAATGAAGATAGAATACATCTCCGGGATAGGCTTCACGTCCGGGCGGACGACGAAGAAGAAGTGAAAGTGTTCTGTAAGCCGTTGCATGCTTACTTAAATCATCGTATATAACAAGAACGTCTTCTCCGTTTTCCATCCACTCCTCACCTATCGCACATCCGCTGTAAGGAGCTATATACTGGAGAGGCGCCATTTCACTTGCTGTGGAAGCAACTACGGTTGTATACGCCATTGCGCCGAATTCCTCAAGCGTCTTGACAATCGAAGCAACCGTTGACGCTTTCTGTCCGATGGCAACATATATACACTTAACGTTTTGTCCCTTCTGGTTGATTATTGTATCAATGGCGATAGCGGTCTTACCGGTCTGTCTGTCGCCAATAATAAGTTCTCTCTGCCCGCGTCCGATCGGGATCATGGAGTCAATCGCCTTGATACCGGTCTGCAGAGGCGTATCAACTGATTTTCTCGTAATAACACCACTTGCTACACGTTCAATCTTACGATACTTATCCGTCTGTACCGGTCCCTTACCGTCGATAGGCTGTCCAAGTGCATTAACAACACGCCCGAGCATCGCATCTCCTACAGGAACCTCAACAACCCTTCCTGTTGTTTTAACGGTATCACCTTCGCTGATCGATCCTGCACCAAGCAGAACGGCACCGACATTATCCTCCTCCAGGTTCATGACCATTCCGTACACTTCCCCGGGAAATTCAAGCAGTTCACCCTGCATTGCTTTTTCCAGTCCGTGTACACGCGCAATTCCGTCCGCAACCTGAATAACGGTTCCGACTTCAGATACTTCAAGATTATCCGCGTATCTTTTGATCTGATCCTTGATTACCGAACTGATCTCTTCTGGTCTTAAATTCATGGATCTTTTACCTTTCTCAAATCGTATTTAACTGAATACGGCGAAGGTCTTTCGCCAATTCATTTAGTTTCGTTGAAATACTGCTGTCAACAACTCTGTCGCCAATCCTTATCTTCATTCCGCCGATAAGGGATTTGTCTATCGAGTAATTCATTTCCATCTTAACATAGCCGGTCGTATCCAGCAGTTTTTGTTCAATGCGCTTCTTCTGCGCATCGGTAAGATCAGCAGGGGTCTGCACATAAGCAACGCCGATCTTCTTGTATTCCTTAACCATGTTTATGAAACTTGCAAGGATTCCGTCAATTTCCTCATAGCGGTTATTGACCACAACCTGATTGAGAAGTCCGCACACTTCGGGTGATACATTGCCCGAGAATATGTTGTTTATTACATCTATCTTCTCGTTCTTGTCAACGCCGGGATGTCTCATAATCTTTGCAAGATCCGGGTTCTCATCAAGAATAGCAATGAGCGCCTCAACCTGTGAAAAGAGTTCGTCAACCTTTCCCTCCTCAACAGCTAACTGAAACAGAGCCTGTGCATAAGTTGTAGTAACTAGCTTTGCCATGTGCTCTCACCTACTTCTTTGAGCGTCTCTTCTATCAGAGAATCCTGAATATTTGTATCTATACCTGCCGCAACCACTTTGCCCGCCATAAGGGAAGCCACATCTATGATCTGTGTCTTAACTTCATCCGCAGCCTTGCGTTTTTCAAGTTCAGCCTCGTTATGAGCCTGACGGATGATGCCCGCAGCTTCTTCCTTGGCCTGTGAAATGATCGCATCTTCATTCTTGACAGCCTTCTGTCTTGCTTCGGCAAGCACAGCATCGGCATCCTTCTGGGCGCCGGCCATCTTTGCTTCGTATTCGCTCTTTAATTTAAGAGCCTCATCCTTATCCTCTTTTGCACTGTCAAGATCTGCCTGGATTCTCTCCTGACGTTTGCGCAACAGTTCACGGGTAGGCTTGAACAGCATATAGGAAAGGAAAAGGAACAAAACAAAAACGGCAACCGCTGTAATGACCGCATCATGTAACAGTTGGAAATCAAGGTCAAACAGACGTTCCAATTCTTTGTCTCCTTTCGATTACCGATTTGTAATAATCACGTAAAAGGCTTAACGAATAATAACAGCATTGCGATAAGCAGACCGTACAGACCTGTTGTCTCCGCAACCGCCTGACCGAGAAGCATGGTAGATGTAACGTCTGACTTTGCACCGGGATTACGTCCCACTGCTGCTGCAGCATGTCCGGCTGCAATACCCTGTCCTACACCGGGGCCGATACCTGCTATTACCGCAAGTCCTGCACCGATAGCAGAGCATCCGAAAATAAAATCCTGTCCTGAAATGTTCATAAAACAATCCTCCTATAATTTGTT
>DGUG01000133.1 GCA_002394535.1 Lachnospiraceae bacterium UBA4316 | reverse complement strand
CGGATCTTGCTATATCCTTCGCCGATATATTGACAGCTAGTGTAATGGTATTTCCCGATGAGTAGCACACTTCCCTGAATTCACGCATAGCTCTGTCAAGTACGAATGTATCAATATCAAGAACGAGATCGGACATTTCAGCGATGGAGATGAACTCGGACGGTGCGATTTTCTCCCCGTCGGGTACGTTCATCCTGATAAGGGTCTCAAACCCGCGCAATCTCTTGTCTTCCGCCGTGTACTGCGGCTGATATACCAGATAGAACCATCCGTTCTGCAGGCTGTCCTTGACCATGTTCTCAACAACAGTCTGCCGCTCCATTCCCTCTTTGAGCTCGTCGTTAAATCTGCAATATTTCACGGTTCCTGATTTAACAGCATAGTTCATGGCTATATCGGCGTGCTTCATGACTGTATCGGCATCTTTTGCAGACTCGCCGTAATCCGCTATGCCCGCATACGCCGTCAGATAGCAGTTTGAATCCACCCCGTCCTTATTAAGGGTTATAGCCTGTTCGATACTGTGAAGAGTCCTGTCAATGACAGTCTCCACATCGTCTGCCTTGGGGAAGATCACGGCATATTCTGCGCTTTCTATCTTGTATGCCGTACACTTGCTATCAATAACGCTTGATATTCTATCAGCAACAACGTTCTTGAGTTCATCCACATATCGACGTCCGAGATTGGCGTTTACGGGTGAAAATCCTTCGATACGGATAAAGGCAACACACCCCTTTCCGCCCTGCCATAGAACTTTGCGCATATCCCGGTCAAAGGCGTATCTGTTCAAAAGCCCCGTAGTGCTGTCCGTTTCGGCCATTTTGTTGCTGTATTTGATCTGTCCCGAGATCAATGCTATTGCAATGATAAATATCACCGCATTAAAAGCACCCGGGGCAATAGAAAGGTTATGTGTCACAATAATGGTCCTGACCACGCCAACGATCGACAGACCCATAACTATGCAGAACACCACGAGTCCCTTTTTGTGATCTGTTAACACCAGAATGATACCAATAAGAGCCATAACAGCCTGAATACAGCCATTCAGACTACTTCCGGGGATCTGCGCTTCTCCCACACTCAGCATCTTGCCGCCGAGAGTCAGGGATACAACCGCATTTAAGATAAGCATAACGAAACAGAGTATGGTAAATACTCTGAAAAAAATAACCTTATGTTTGAAATTCGAGAACTGTACTTTCTTCATACTAAATTAAAGACTGATGATTTTTACAAAAAGGCTCACTCTTCAAACAGGTACACATCCTTGAATACGCCGTGAACGAAAAATCGCTGCTTGCTTGCTCCGGCTCCCGAACAAGTAACAAGCGTGACTATATTTTTATCACGGTCCGACTTGGCCGAGCACTCTCTTACGGACTTGGCGTCAGCCTCATGAAGGTATGCCCTGTATTCCTTGAAGTTCTGGCAATTATAGTACATTTTGGAATCCGGTGTATCAAGATAGAACGAAAATACCTCATAGCGGTAAATCCCTTCCGGCCGGAATACATATATATACGGGTACTCGTCGTAGGTTGCCTTGTTATTAATGTAATTCTTGAGGTGTCCGAACATGGTGCCGTTCTTCATGTTATGGCCGTAGAAGAAGGTGTTCCAGCTTGTAAGCGCGGGATCAACTTCGCTGTCCATAAACACACATCCGGCACTGTTCTTCTGCATCTCAAACGTGTGATGCAGATAGAACTCGTTGTCCTGTCCCTGCACAACAGGATGATTAACTTCCGCTCCCGGTGCATACAGCCAGCACACGAAACTTCCGTTTATCTTCTCAAGGCTGTCGAAATCGATCTCCATATCCGGAAAATCGCTTCTGTTGTAGTTGCGTTTCAGAGTATTCCCATCTTCCTCTTCACTGCTGTCTGTGGCAGCCGCTTCGGTTTGCGCACTCTCTTCGGATGCCGCTCCGGTACCGACTTTCGCATATTGCGCAAGATTTGAGTACTCCGCTTCCGCTCTTTTATATTCCAGTGTGGACTTAAGCAGCATTATCGCTGCTATAACCATAACAACACTTGCTATGGATATTATGATCACTCTTCCCTTGGACATAATAAAAACCCTCCGCCAACATTCTATCACGTCAGCGGAGGGTTTGCTATATTTTCTCTGTTAGAGCAAACGAATCCACATTTCGGATATAAATCCTTAAATGTCAGCCCAGTTTCCCTTTTAGGTAATTCAGCAGATCTTCCCTCGTTGTTGTCTTGAGCACATATCCGTCAGGCTTTAGGGCCATAACACGCTCCACCGCCTCTTTTGTCCCTACTCCCGTAAGGAATATGACCGGTATTTTAGCGGTCTCCGGCTCCTCGCGCAGCATCTGCAGCACCTGGGGACCGTCTACAACCGGCATCTCATAATCAAGAAGAATGAGATCCGCTGATTTTTTCAGCAGGAATTTTATTGCCTGCATCCCTGCCGTAACGATATCAGCCTGGTACTCATCCTTGATCCATTCCCTGACCATACTTGCAAACGAAGGATCATCATCCACTATGAGAACCCTCTTTTTGCCGCTTGCTCCGCCGGCACTTATATATGCTTTTTCGATGGCAGGCTGCAGAGTTTCCATCTCCACGGGGCGGTCAAGCCATGTTGTATATTTTATCGCGGGAACAAATGACAACAACTCACGGTGAAATCTGTTTTCTCCGATAAGGAGCATCTTCCCGTCGATCTCATTGATATCATTTACGATGTGCTTGAACTTTTCCAGCTTGACAGTATCCTCCACAACATCTTCGGGAAGATATATCACGTATACATCCGTTCTGTCCGCGTGAGGTTTGATCAGGGTAAAATCCTCGATGATCTCGACACTGTACGCCCCGGTCATTTTTCTCTCGATTCCCTTTACGACGACGCTGTACTGAAACACAACGATCGCAACATTTTTCACTTCAGTGGCCATAACTCGCTCCTTGGATATATTGAGATTATATAATAATGTTAATCCGCTCCTTTTGCAATGGCTGCCATCGCATCCCGCTGAATATCGGCATTATAGGAAAGCAGCGGCTCAACATCCCTGCCCTTTATCCTTCTGTCAGTGTAGTTTCGTGTAAGCCTTATGATAAGCGGTATCTGAACAAGTATCCCGATAAGATTGGGGATCATCATAAGACCGTTGAACGTATCGGATATATCCCATGCGAGATTCGGTTCCATTACCGCGCCAAATACAATGATCAGAACAAAGACCACACGGTACACTCTCGCAAAAGAAACACCGAACAGATACTCCGTAACCTTTGCCCCGTAATACGACCAGCCCAGTACCGTGGTGAAGGCAAAGAGCGTTATCGCAAGAACCACAAACCACTCCCCGGGTTTTCCCAGAGTTGCGCCAAAGGCCTTGGCAACAAGTGTCGAATCATTTACACCTTCCGCTGTCAATCCTGTCGTAAGATCTATTGCGCCGGAGGAAAGCACCACGATAGCCGTCAGGGTACATATGACCATGGTGTCGAGGAATACTTCCGCGATCCCCCACAATCCCTGACGGACCGGTTCTCTGGCACAGCTGTTACTGTGAACCATAACAGACGAGCCGAGGCCTGCTTCATTGGAAAAAACTCCTCTTTTACATCCGTTCTTGATTGTATTGAATGCAAGCTGCACCGCAGTGCCTGCTGCGCCGCCCTTTATTGCATCAGGTCCTGTGGCAAACCTGAATATAGCCGAAAAGATATCCGGTAATTTAGTGATATTAAGGAACACCATGATGATGCATCCGGCTATGTACATTATGGACATGAAGGGTATCAGCTTCTCGGAAACCGCTGCGACTCTTCTGAATCCTCCCATCAGTATCATTGCCATCATAATCATAAGTACCACGCCGATCATCCAGTTGATCTTCGGGGCTCCGAAAAACAGTTCACTCTCAACATCCGCAAGAAAGGTGGATTGGAAATTAATGGTGATCTTATTGATCTGACCCATATTCCCTATTCCAAAGGATGCCAGTACCGCAAAGATACAGAACAGAACCCCCAGGAGTTTTCCCAGCCATCTGCAGTGCTTTATGGATCCCAGACCGTCCTCAAGATAATACATGGGACCGCCCGACCACGCTCCTTCTAAATTACGTCGTCTGTAATACATGCCCATAACTATCTCGGAATATTTGAGCATCATTCCGAAAAAGGCCGCAACCCACATCCACAGAACCGCACCGGGGCCGCCTACGCAAATAGCCGTCGAAACACCGGCAATGTTACCGGTTCCGATGACTGCGCACAGCGCGGTACAAAAAGCACGGAACTGGGACAGTGCACCCGCATCGTTTATGATCCGGGCTCTTTTGTTGATGGCTCCGAAGGTATTTTTCCACCAGTGCCTCAGATGTGTTATCGGGAAAAAACCGGTGATGACGGTACATATAAGACCCGTTCCTATGAGCAGTACAAGACCGACCGTTCCCCACACGAAGCCATTGGCTGCATCGTTTATCCTTACAGCTGTTTCCATGTCACTATCCTATGATCTCGCAATAAACAAGTGTCTGGTTAATGAGCTGATACGCAACCTCTCCGAAGGTAACAGGACCCGTATAGGGCGGTATTTTCTGCCCGTTAAGATTTCCGTACAGATAATTGAGTATACAGTTGCAGGAAAACACCGGAGAATTAGCCTCCATCTCGGCTATTCTCTTTTTGAACTCTCCCGCATAATCGTCCACTTTTGTGGCAAAACGGTAATCAATGTTTCTGAATACAGGTGCGTAAAATCCTACCGTACCGTTTTCAACGGACTTGACCGAGGTGTTGATATACGAACCGTTATAATCCGCCACGAGAGGCATCTTTGTATCAATACCCTTCTTCTCGATATACTCCGCAAAATTCACCTTCTGACCGTTTACAACACAATCCGTAACGCTCAGATCATTATCATTGAATCTGATGATGGGATCAGTCTTGTCATCAGTGAAGATGTTCACCATATTGATCATTGCACTCTTGCCCTCGGGGATCTTGATGAACATCACCACTGCTTTGTCCGTATATGCACAACCGGTGGTGCCGTCATACACCTCTATGTTGCCCATGGTCTCAAGATCGGCTCCTGCGATCCATCCAATGGTGGGATGCATCAGAAGCTCTTCAACCTCGGGAGCTTCCTTCGAATACTTGGCCGCCACCTCGGATCCGTAGGGCATTATGAGCATTGTAAGACCGTTGTCATAGCACTCCTCCACGATCTGGAAAATATTGTATTTTCCGTACACGGCGATCCTGATATCCTCAGCATAATCTATCTCATTTACGAACAATCTGTCTTTTGTGAGTATCCCGCCTTCCTCACTCATAAAATAAGGTGTTGTACCGCCGATCCACTTTCCCTTCGGAAGTTTTTTCAGAAGCGAATCGTCTGCCGCGATATGCAGGATCTTTCCTTCTTCAATAAGCCTGATTGTATCTTCCAACGTGATAAGCATTTTTTTACCTCCGTAATACGCCCCAAAATCACAACCGGTCAGAGTGCCACTATATTAGCAAAATCAACCTTTGCAACTATAGGATACTTTGACATGAATTCATCCATCTCTTTTATGCATGTTTCCATGCTTTGAGGATCAGACTGCAGTCTCTTCTGCATTTTGGATATGAGCATGTTAAGTGCGAGATTTGATGATGTGTACTTAACTTCTCCGCGCAGGAGTTTCTCCATCTTTTCCTGTGCCAGTGCTTCCATTCATTCGCCTCCTTTTTTCGATATTATTCCAGTGCTTCCAGTATTTTGTCGTAGTCCAGCATCTTTGCCGCCTCACGGATACGTTCGAACTTCTCTTTATCCGGATCGGGAATGGAGTACTCCCCGATCTCCCTCATGATCGTCTCGACCTTCTCACAATCCATATCATCCGCCGCATCACGCAGCTCCTCATATATGCTTGCCATAAGATCGGCATCAGCAACAGGCTTGTCAGCTTCCTCCCTGCCGCCGGCATCTTTATTTCCAAATGCAGGGGAGAGTGACTCCTGATAGCTCAGGTAGTAATCCATTACAGTCCCGTGATTTTCTCTGATGTACTGGATATTATCTCCCTTGCCCGCCATCTCAAGGGCTTCAGCCATGTCACCCAGCTCCGACGCTCCCACGAGCCTTGCCGAGCTCTTAAGGGCATGTATCTTTACAGTGTAGTTCTTCCAATCGCATGATACATAATAGTTCTCAAGCTCCTCATGCTTGTCCGGTATTGAATTGTAGAATATCTCCAGCACCGATCTGAAGGCTTCCTCGGAACCGCTGTTCTTTATGGCAACATCTGCATCGATACAGTCAAGCTTCTCATACCATTTCTCTCCGCTTTCCGGCTCGCCGGTGTCTGCTTGCCGGGCGGCATCCGCCGGGAATTCATCCGGGATCATTTCCTGTAGTTCGGCCTGTAACTCGTCCTGAATATCCTCCGGCTCTTCTGTATCTTCTATCTCTTCCGCGTCTTCAATCTCTTCCGTCCTGCGGTCATCATCGATATACGATGCGATATTATACATCTTGTTGGACTTGAGGAAATACAGTATTCCAAATGCTCCGGGACCGCAGTTGGAGGATATGGCGGCAGACGCCTGCTGGAATACAACGTGTTCGAAATAAGCTGTCTTTCTGATCTCTTCTTCGATCCACTCAAGTGTTTCGCCGGGAAGATAAGCGTATGTAACAAACGCAATATCAGAATCCGGTATCGAATCCGGCGGAAGTGCTTTGCGGATATATCTTCTGTAGGCCCGCTTTGTCCGGCCCAACCATATCCCGCCGATAGCTTTCTTATCGTTTCTGATGCTCAGCATAGGGTGAAGGTTCAGAGCCTTTGCGATCTTATGAAGTCTCTGACTGATCAGTCCCCTATTCGCCATATATTCCGTAGTGTCGATAATAAAGCTGCAGCGCAGGCGGTATTTTATCTCCTCGAGTTCGGAAATGATATCCTGAACCGGAATGCCCTGTTGAGCAAGTTTATAAGCAATAAGCACAAGTAAACCGGTGGAGCTGGACAGACATTCCGAATTGATGACCGTAACATTATCAAATGATTTTGCCGCCTCTGTTGCCAAAAGATAGTCTTTACTCATACTCGTTGTCAGAGATATATGTATCACGTGATGCGCTCTCTTAAGCACATCCGCAAAGAATTCAGTATAAGCTGCCTCATCCGGAGGAGACGAGATTGCCTCCCTGCCCTCACTGATATGCCTGATAAGCTCGTTGGCATCAATGTGAGTACCATCCTTGAACACACCCTCATCTGTTTTGATAACGAACGGCAATATCGGAATATGAAGCTTCCTTACCACTGCATCGGGAAGATCGCACATGCTTGTGGATGTAATGATGACAGGAGCCTTATCGGCGTATCTCTCGGAGGTATGTATTTCCTCATCATCACCTATCATTACGGATCTTAGGATGATCTTCTCGCCGGAAATATGGCGGATAAGCATCTGCTCCATGGCTTCTCCGGAAACAGGCTTGATCAGATATCCGTCGAATCCCGCCCTTGTGTAGAGATCCCTGTTCTCACTGCCGGCGTTGGCGGTAAGAACGATAACAGGGGTTGTCCTGTTCAGACCTCCCGCCTGATTTCTGAGCTGGTCAAGACACTCTATTCCGTCCATCTTCGGCATGAGATGATCCATAAATATGGCGTCAAAATGAGTCTTCAGACTCATCTCCAGTGCCTCCTGTCCGGAAAGAGCCGTGTAGATATTCATATCGGTATCCGCAAGCAGCCTCTTTTCAACCTCCAGATTCATCTCATTATCATCAACGATCAAAATGCTGACCTCGGGTGCCAGAAAACTGCTCTCGTAGTTGCTTCTCTTAACCGTCTGCTGATTATGGATATTCAGTTCACCCACCTTGCTGTGATCGGTCACGGTCTGCTTTATGACAAACGTAAATGTTGATCCTTCGCCGTATACACTGTTAACGGTGATGGTCCCGTCCATCAGTTCAATAAGCTGTTTTACAATGCTCAGTCCCAGTCCGGTTCCTTCTATGTGACGGTTTTTACCTTCGTCAACACGCTTGAACGCATCAAACAGGAACGGTATATCCTCTTTTTTGATCCCCATTCCGGTATCCGCGATGGAAACCGTCAGTTCAGCCGTCTTCTCATCTATATCCTTACTCTCAACACGAAGCTCTATATGTCCCTTCTGGGTATACTTCACTGCATTGTTCAGAAGATTTATGATAAGCTGCTTTATGCGTACCTCGTCACCATAGAGGACGGTCGGCACTTCCGGATCAACACTCACTTCAAATCCCAGACCCTTTTCATGTGCCTTGTGCCAGATCATGTTCACTATCTCCGACAGCATATCACCCACATTATAATCCACGGGTACTATATCCATGCTTCCGGCTTCTATCTTAGAAAAATCCAGGATGTCATTTATAAGAGCCAGCAGCAGTTTGCCTGCTCCCTGTATGCCGTTTGCATCCCTTACAACATCATCCGAAGCGCTTTCGTCACGGAGGATCAGCTCGTTAAGTCCGAGTATGGAATTGATGGGCGTACGTATCTCATGACTCATACTTGAGAAAAATCTGTTCTGGGCTCGGGTGAGCTCCTCCGCTCTCTCGGCTTCTCTGATAGCTCTGTCGTTTTCTTTCTTAAACAGAACAGACTGTGCCATGGACATGGCAAAGCACACCAATCCCACAAGCAGAACAGAAATAAATGAATCCACATAGGTTTCCCGGAAGGAATGGACCCAGAGTGGCGAACCGATGTAATATGATACCAGATAACAGACAAGAGTCAGAGCCGACAGGATCGACAGCATCACCGTTCTCCATCTTCCCGTCAGAAGCATTCCGATATACATAAAGGTGAAGATGATCCACAGGAATCCCCCTCCGTTCAGACCGCCTCCGAAGAAAAACAGTGACGGAACAACACCGAACACCTGGCATAAAACAACCAGTTTGATAGCCGGCTTGAGCCTGTTTTTGTACAAACCCGTCAGCGTGCATGCAGGTACCATGATCACCACGGCAAGTACCGTTAATATCTCTCCCGGACTCTCGCCGATGTATATGTCACCGATAAGCGCAATGGTAACTGCTATCTCGGTGATTATCGTAACTATCAGGAACATCCGTTCCGTAAAATCCCTGTCATGATCCCTGATGGCCTCAATATATCTTTTGAACAGTCCGTTTTTCTTCATGCTCTGCCGCCTCCCTTCACATTTGCTTCGGGAAGGACTCTCAGCATTACCCTTTCAAAATCGGTTATGTTTATCGGTTTTGCAATAAACCCGTCAAAACCTTCGTTGATGAACATTTCCCTTGCACCTGAGACTGCATTTGCGGTAAGTGCGACAACAACAGCCTTTTTATCCATATCGGCAGCCACGGCTTTGATCTTCTGCATGGCCTCCACACCGTCCATTTCCGGCATCATATGATCCATAAACACAATGTCGTAATCGTTGTCACGATATTTTCGAATGGACTCCTTACCGCTTCCCGCGGTATCTATTACCATCTCATAATTCTTGAAGAGCGATGCCGCCACAACGAGATTCATTGGCTCGTCATCCACAATAAGTGCCTTCACGCCCCTGAATACCGGTCTTTCCTGACTCTCATCATCTTCAATGTCCGTGACATTACGACCTTCATTTAGGATCTTTATTATGGGGTACGCATAAAGCGGCTTGGGCATCAGTATCACACGGCTGCCCTCCGGCAATTCGAATCCCGCCTCAGCCGATACAACAACTATGATATCTTCCTTTGCCAGTTCCTCGAAATATCCCTTGTTTTCCTCATACTCCTCCTGACCCATGAACACATGGGTGGCGTTTAATTTTTCTTTTAACCGCTCAACCTCATACACCGTATCGGCAGGATACAGGGGGACTTTTATTCCTGTTGCCAGATTGGCAGCCATATTGCTGTAGAACTCACGAAGCCGAGGAACCTTGTATTTATCGGGTCTGACATGGAACAGAACCGCTCCGTCAAATGTTTCCGCAAGGGAAAGACATGGTTTTTTATCAATAACTTTTTGGGGGATTGTGACTCTTATCGTCGTACCGTTTCCTCTATCGCTTTCGATCTTAACAAAGCCCCCCATTTTGTGGGCAAATCCGTGAACAATATAAAGACCCAGCCCTATCCCGCCCGAACTGCGGTTTCTCTTTTTATTGGCCTGATACATTCCTTCACTTATGCCCCGGATGGCATCCCTGCTCATCCCTATACCGGTATCCGTCATCTCGATGCACAGATTCACACCGTAATCGGTGGATTCCGCGAACATCTTCACGTATACACCGCCATTTCTTGTGAACTTTATCGCATTTTCGAGAAGATGTCTGAATATCTTGTGAAGTTTTTTAATATCGCCTCTCAGCATTGTCGGGGTCCGTGGGCTCAGATCGACAACCAGTTCCAGATTCTTTGTGTTATCATTCTGCCGGAAGCTTGTGACCACATCATTTATAAGGGATATACACATGTAATTATCTTCTTCCAGAAATACTTTCCGTCTCTTACACTCTGTATAATCCTGGATATCCTCAACCTGATACGCCAGTCTTATTCCCGCTTTTTTTATCGAGTCCGCTTCGCTGCCGATACCCTTCTTGATCAGAAGATCCGACATACCGTTGACGACATTGATCGGCGTCCTGAGTTCGTGGGATATATTGGATAGAAAATCCTCCATATCGGCTTCATTGTGATCGATCCGGACATTCATATCCTGTAGGCTGTCATTGTACTCCGCCCGGTCGCCTATCGCCTTGACACAGCTGAAGTAGATCAGAAAGATGACAGAAAAGTGCAGGATGACTCTGGAGATGTTCAGACCGTCAAATACGGTACTGCCACTGCCACGGGCCATCACGATCTGCATGCACATGATGATCACATATTCCGCAACAAAGAGATGCATCATATAGACCTGATCAAAGAAGGAGAATCCTACCATGACAAGCGTGACGATAGCTACTACGTCAAAGATACTTGTTTCATGTACTCCGTGAAAAAAAACAGTCAGCATGGCATAGATCAGATATCCGACCCTGCGGATCGGATAATCCGGGATGGACAGAACATTCATTACCCACAGTAAGATCGTTCCGATGATGATAAGAGGCGGTACCCAGAATTCCCACCCCAGCATGATACTCTCTATCGTCAGACCGGCACAGGCCAACGTCATCAGGAGCAGAATAAAATTTTCGGTTCTTTTCTGATTCATTCAGTTTCCTTTCAGATTATCCCTTATGAAGCAAAAATCTCGTTGATCTTGTCTTTAACAAGCTGCACCATCCTGGCATGCCCTTCAGGATCATACACCCAACTCCTTATCCTTAAAGGATTTGATTTACTATCACTCTCAAAATATAGCATACTATTTATCAAAGTGATAGTAAAAATAATGGCCAAAACGAAAAAGTGATATAAGGAGGTCTACTGTAAAATCCTTACAATAGACCTCCCTGTTTTACGCCATTTTCAGCACTCTTTTTCGTGCAGTTTTGACAAATTCTATGTTCTATTATGCATTAACGATCTGGCCGAAATCAGGCTTGAGGCTTGCGCCGCCGATAAGGCCGCCGTCAATGTTGTCCTTGCCGAGAAGTTCTGCGGCATTTGATGCGTTCATGGATCCGCCGTACTGAATGCGGACAGCTTCTGCTGTGGCAGCATCATACATTCCGGCGATGATCTCACGGATCATCTTGCACACTTCTTCAGCCTGATCTGCTGTTGCTGTCTCGCCTGTGCCGATAGCCCAGATGGGCTCGTAAGCAATAACAAGGTTCTTCACCTGATCGGCTGTTACGCCGTCAAGATCCCACTTGATCTGGCGTGCGATCCACTCCTTATATGTGCCAGCCTTACGAAGAGCCAGAGACTCGCCGCAGCAAAGGATAGGCTTGAGCCCTGCCTCGAATGCTTTCTTAACCTTAGCATTGATAAGGATATCGTTCTCGCCGAAGATATCACGTCTTTCGGAATGTCCGATGATGATGTACTCAACCCCTGCATCCTTGAGCATGGGAGCTGAAATCTCACCTGTAAAGGCACCCTTGTCCTCGATGTAGAAGTTTTCCGCACCAACCTTAACATTTGTACCCTTAACTGCCTCAACAACAGGTACGATATCGATTGCAGGTACGCAGTACACTACATCTACATTATCATTCTTAACGAGATCTTTAAGTGTTGCACATAATTCTTTTGCCTCGCTGGGAGTTTTGTTCATCTTCCAGTTGCCGGCAATAATACGTCTTCTTGCCATTTATATTCCTCCTAACTATAGGTCGCTCGCCCATTTAGATTTATTATTTGTCATCTGCTGCATAAACACCCGGAAGTTCCTTGCCCTCGAGGAATTCAAGGGAAGCACCGCCGCCTGTTGAGATGTGGCTCATCTTGTCAGCGAAGCCCAGCTGGTTACATGCTGCTGCGGAATCACCGCCACCGATGATCGTTGTAGCATCTGTCTCAGCAAGAGCCTTGGCAACTGCGATAGTACCCTTTGCAAGTGTAGGGTTCTCGAATACACCCATAGGTCCGTTCCAGACAACTGTCTTGGCTTCCTTGGCTGCATTTGCGAAAAGTTCCTGAGTCTTAGGTCCGATATCAAGACCTTCCATGTCAGCAGGAATCTTATCTGAATCAACGTAAGATACGTCAACAGGTCCGTCAATAGGATCAGGGAATGATTTTGCAATACCGGTATCTACCGGAAGAAGGAGCTTCTTGCCAAGCTTGTCAGCCTTAGCCATCATCTCTTTGCAGTAATCAATCTTCTCGTTATCAACGAGCGACTTACCGATCTCATAGCCCTTAGCCTTCAGGAATGTGAATGCCATACCGCCGCCGATGATAAGGGTATCAGCCTTCTCGAGAAGATTGTCGATAACGTTAAGCTTATCGGCAACCTTGGCACCGCCGAGGATCGCAACGAAAGGACGAACGGGATTCTCAACAGCGTTGCCGAGGAAATCTATTTCCTTCTGCATGAGGTATCCTACTGCGTTTGTGCCGCCTTTTTCGGTAATATACTTGGTAACAACAGCAACGGATGCGTGTGCTCTGTGAGCTGATCCGAATGCATCACATACATAATCGTCTGCAAGATCTGCAAGCTCTTTTGCAAAGTTCTCTCCTGCCTCGGTGGGCTTGGTCTCTTCCTTGCCGCGGAAACGGGTATTCTGAAGAAGAACAACATCCCCTTCCTTCATGTTTGCAACTGCCTCTGTAGCAGCAGCGCCCGTTACGTTATAGTCCGAAACAAATACAACTTCCTTGCCGAGCTTTTCGGAAAGTGCCTTTGCAACCGGAGCCAGGGACTCCTTCTCGTTGGGACCTTCCTTAACCTTGCCAAGGTGTGAGCACAGTATAACCTTTGCTCCGTCATTTATAAGCTTCTGGATCGTGGGAAGCGCTGCCCTGATACGGGTATCGTCTGTGATCTTGCCTTCCTTCAAAGGAACGTTAAAATCGCATCTTACGAGTACTCTTCTTCCCTTTGCGTTGAGATCGTCAACGCTCTTCTTGTTAAGTGCCATATCATATCCTCCTTTTATCACTTTAAGAAAACAAACCCCGGCCGCAAAGACCGGGGTTATGATTTTAGCAAAACTTAGCCGAGTTCAGCAAAGTACTTGATTGTACGAACCATCTGTGATGTGTAGCTGTTCTCGTTATCGTACCATGAAACAACCTGAACAAGATTGTCTTCACCAACCATTGTCTGTGTTGCATCAAAGATTGAACCGTATGTGCTTCCGATGATATCAGAAGATACGATCTCGTCCTCGTTGTA
>DGUG01000066.1:253-3033 GCA_002394535.1 Lachnospiraceae bacterium UBA4316 | reverse complement strand
ACGTCCATTCTTCATAACATATATTCTATCCGCGTAAATCGCTTCTTCCATGTTATGAGTTATCAGAATGATCGTAATATTTTCCACATCATTCAGAGCCCTGACGGCTCTTATTACTTCTCTTCTTCCCTCAGGATCAAGCATCGCCGTCGGTTCATCAAGTACAATACACTTCGGATGCATCGCAAGTACACCGGCTATTGCCACGCGCTGCTTCTGCCCTCCCGAAAGCTTTGAAGGCGATGATTTTCTGTGGTTCTCCATCTCTACCATCACAAGGCTTTCCCTGACTCTCTGCTTTATCTCCTGCGGATCTATTCCGATGTTTTCCGGAGCAAATGCCACATCTTCCTCAACTATAGTTCCGATCATCTGATTTTCCGGATTCTGGAATACCATTCCAACGCTCTTTCTGATATCCCATATCTTATCCGCGTCAGTCGTATCGCAACCGTCAACGTAAATCGTCCCTTCCGTCGGATGGAGCAGACTGTTGAAATGTTTGGCAAGGGTAGATTTTCCGGAACCGTTAGGACCCAATATCACAATAAAATCCCCTTGGGAAATGTTAAGGTCAACGTCATCTATTGCGCGCTTAAAGCCGTCAACTTCACCGTTCTTATCGCGTCTTATATATTCAAATATGACATTTTTGGCTTCTACAAGATTCATATAATTCACGCAATTGTGACAAAAAGAACCGTCCCTTTTGTCAATTACCTTTTGTCAATTATCAAAAATGGGAGCCGCATATGCGACTCCCATAGATTTTAACATACATCAATACCAAAAACTATACAAGTTCTATAACAACTTCCATAGCTGCGTCTCCCTTACGGGGACCGACTTTGATTATCCTTGTATAACCACCGTTACGGTTCGCATACTTCGGAGCAATATCATCAAAGAGCATTGCAACAAGATCAACCTTCTTGGTGTTGCGCTTCCTGCCTGCAGCACTGTCAGGAACCTCAACTACGGGATAGAGAACCTTGAGCATCTGTCTTCTCGCGTGAAGTCTTGAAGGAGAATCCTTCTTGATGGTTTTCTTAACGGTCTCGTACTGTGTAACCTTCTTACCGTCAACAACCTCTTTAACACGCTTTCCGTCCTTATCCTTTAAAGGAACCTTTGCATCAACCTCAACGGTTTCATAGTTGTCACGCTCTTTAACCGCAAGAGCTATAAGACCCTCTGCAACCTTACGGATCTCCTTTGCCCTGGCCTCAGTCGTTGTTATCTTTCCATGATAAATCAGTTGTGTTACCTGATTTCTCATTAATGCTTTTCTCTGGCTGGATGTCTTTCCCAGCTTTCTGTATTTTGCCATCTTAATCCTCTCCTTCGTTCAGCTGAAGACCTAATTCATTCAGTTTTGCCAATACTTCTTCCAGTGACTTACGTCCCAGATTACGAACCTTCATCATCTCATCCGGTGTCTTGTTAACAAGTTCAGCCACCGTATTGATTCCGGCACGCTTTAAGCAGTTGTAAGAACGAACTGATAACTCGAGTTCATCGATGTTCATGTCAAGAGCCTTCTCTTTTCCCTCAGGCTCCTTATCAATCATAACGGAAACCTCTCTTGCGCTTTCCGAAAGGTTGATGAACTGTGCAAGGTGCTCGGAAAGAACTTTGGCCGCAAGACTTACAGCCTCGTCAGGACCGAGTGTTCCGTTAGTGTATACGTCAAGTGTAAGCTTGTCATAGTCTGTCACCTGACCTACACGGGTATTCTGAACCGTCATATTAACACGTTCGATAGGAGTATAGATACTGTCAACAGCGATAACGCCTATCGGAAGATCTTCGTTCTTGTTTTTATCCGCTCCCACATATCCGCGACCTTTTGTGATCGTCAGTTCCATATAGAGCTTGCTGTTTGCACCACCGTTAAGAGTTGCAATCTTTGTTTCCGGATTAAGTATCTCTATATCCTGATCAACACGAATGTCTGCTGCGGTTACAACACCTTCGCCCTCAAATTCAAGGTAGGCCGTTTTAGGCTCATTTGAAGAGGAATTGTTCCGTATAGCAAGGCTCTTGATGTTCATGATAATCTCGGTAACATCTTCCTTAACACCGGGGATAGATGAGAACTCATGCAATACTCCGTCAATCTTTATCTGAGAAACTGCCGCACCCGGAAGGGATGAAAGCATGATTCTGCGAAGAGAATTGCCAAGTGTCGTACCGTAACCTCTCTCAAGAGGTTCAACAACAAATCTTCCATATCTCTTATCTTCGGATATTTCCGCAATTTCAATTCTCGGCTTTTCAAAATCGAACATAAAGTTTCTCCTCTCTTATTGATACGAATTACTTTGAATACAACTCGACTATAAGCATCTCATCCACGGGAACATCTATCTCCTCACGTGTAGGAAGTGCCTTAACGGTTCCTTTCAAATTCTCCTGGTCAGCATCAAGCCATGCAGGAACGATCCTGCCTCCTGCTGTCTCGATGATTTCCTTGTATCTTACAGAGTCTTTCTTGCTCTCTCTAATTTCGATAACATCGCCTGCTTTAACAAGATATGAAGGAATGTTTACGAGTTTTCCGTTTACGGTAACCTGCTTGTGGCCTACAATCTGACGAGCCTCTCTTCTTGTTCTTGCAAACGCAAGTCTGAAGATAACGTTGTCGAGTCTGCTCTCAAGCATGATCATAAGGTTTTCACCGGTCATACCCTTCTGTCTGTCTGCCTTCTCGTAGTAGTTACGGAAAGGTTTTTCCAGTACTCCGTAAATGAATTTTGCCTTCTGCTTCTCACGAAGCT
>DGUG01000066.1:0-187 GCA_002394535.1 Lachnospiraceae bacterium UBA4316 | reverse complement strand
CACGAAGCTGAAGTCCGTATTCACTCATCTTTCTGTTAGATCTTGTCAAGGTTCTTCTTGACTTTTTATCATAGCCTAATACCGTCGGCTCAAGACCGAGGGATCTGCATCTTTTCAATACAGGAACTCTATTGACTGCCATTTATTCTTCCTCCTAATTCTATCAGACTCTTCTGCGCTTGGGCGG
>DGUG01000212.1 GCA_002394535.1 Lachnospiraceae bacterium UBA4316 | reverse complement strand
AAGATGAAGTATGGACAGACAATAGATAAGATAAACGACAGACTGTCTGAAGAGACTGAAAAGATAGAGAAGCTTTCGGATTATGAGTCCTATCTTAAGAATTTGGAGTTTAAAACCAAAGAGCTTTATGGTAAACTATTGAAAGTTTGTTCGCGTGTCTCGGATATCAGAAAGAAGGAAGCGGCGGTACTTCAAAAGGAAATAATCGATGCACTCAACAACCTGAATTTTCTTGATGCAAAGTTTGAGATAATGATAACATCCGATGAGGAAAAGATGTCAAAAGACGGATTTGACGAAGTTGAATTTATGATTTCGACAAACCCCGGAGAGGAACTAAAACCTCTTACAAGCGTTGCGTCCGGAGGAGAACTGTCAAGAATTATGCTTGCGCTTAAGTCTGTTCTGGCTAAGCGTGACAATATCGGAACTCTTATTTTTGATGAGATCGATACGGGAATAAGCGGCAAAACTGCCCAACTTGTTGCGGACAGGATGTCCGATATTGCAACAGATCATCAGGTAATTGCCGTGACGCATCTGCCGCAGATAGCTTCTCACGCGAGAACGCACTTCCTCATTGAAAAGAGAGCGGAAGGCACACATACGTCAACAAATGTTTACCCGCTGGGATATGATGAATCCGTTGAGGAACTTGCAAGAATGCTTGCGGGTTCAGAGATTACCGAAGCTGTAAGGGTAAATGCAGCGGAACTTAAGAAGAATGCCGGGAGGCTTGATATTTGACTCCTCAGAACAGAAGAAAAAGAAGAATCGGGGCCGTACGGCGACGCAGGAGAAATGTAGGACTATTGATCTTTGCGTTGCTGTTTATTTTGTGCACCGTTATTATAACTCGGGTGATTATTTCGCTTCCCTATGAGTCAGTTGATCTTTCGCAGCTTGCCTCGGTTGAATTTGCAGGCTTCAACAATGACGGAGTTGCAAATGTTGTTGTAAACAATTCCGCTGTAGATGAACTTCTGGCCACGGTCAAGGCAGAACATGACTCGGCATGGTTTCATACCGATGATGTGGAAGATGGGGATTATGTCAAATTCCGTCAGTCTCTTTCATTTATTACTCCTACCGCAAACAATCTGTATAACGGTCAGGAGATACCGGTTGTCGGCTCCTATGACGCCAATCTTGCCGAAAAGCTGAAAATAGAGATAAAAGAAACCACGGGCACTGCCACGGTTTCGGGATTGCAGGATGTTACAAAAATAGGTACCGATGAGGTTTTTCGGGATCTGTCGGTAACCTTTGCCGGTGTATCCCCGAGCCTTTCCATAGCTATCCGGAATAACAGCACACAGCCTCTTGTGCAAAAAATGATCTTTGAAATAGAAGATCCCAAAGAGTTCTATGCGGATGGTGATGTTGTAAGGATACATGCGACTTATACGGAGGATATGTGCCGGGAAACCGGATATATTGTGGATACACCTTCCGAAGAGTGCGTCCGTGAATACACTGCCTCGTCCGAATCAAGTTATATTACAAATGCTTCGGATCTTCCGGCCGGGATAATAAAGGAAGCGGTTGAGGCAGGCAAAAAGGCTTTCAAGGATGCGAACGAGTACGGTGTAAGGATTTTCTGCGAAGCAAATCTTGTGCCTGTTTATATCAACAAGAAAGCAACTTTTCAGTATGGCACTCCCAACTATGTAAGTTCGTATTTCAAAACGGTCTTTCCGGAAAAGGCCGGAGGCCTTGGAATTTCCTACAATGATCTTGATATTATCTATGATGTTAAGATATCTCAGGCAGACGGTGTGTCATGCACTGCCTATGGTGCGGTGCGTTTTACGAATATTGTAAAAAACAGCGACGGAACCTATTCATATGATTTTTCCGATCCGAGTCTTATATCTGTATCATATCTTTCTTCACATGTTAAAAAGAATGTAGTAGACTCTTTTTATAGTACGCACGAAGTGGAACGTGTTTATCCTTAGCCTGATTTGCGCCCCGGCGTGAATTCCCAAAAGGAGAAGGAGGTTATATATGGCTAACATTAAAGAGGAAAAACTCCGCAAACTTAAAAAATCATATATCGGAGGGTCCTTTGCGGGATTCATCATTATCGGGACCATTGTATTTTGCCTTTTTGCTTCTTTGTTTGCTGTTTTCGGACTCTATATAATGGATACAAAACTCAGGGATGAATATGCAAGAGTCAGTAAAACTGCAGAAGTGTACTCCATATTGAAGGATGCCGGAAATGATGGGATTTCCAGGATCTTAGAGAACAGAGACAATGTATATTTAATTACGGATGCTGATATGAATGTGATAGAGACTCACGGGAAGAACACCTGTGATCTTTCAAAAGGCGGCAAGATTGATATTCTGGAATTTACTGATGATGTAGCTGTTCCGGCTGATGAAGAGGGGATTCACGGACATATCGGAAGTATGGTAGAAAAAGCAAGGGATAATGCGATAACTGTTTATCCCGACACGGAAGTTGCGATCATAACTCCGAGCGGAAGAGGAAGGGTCATGATTGATTTTGTGAAACTTCGAAGTATCATATCCGGTGCCGATTACGGAAGTGATGCTCTTTCGCTGCAGCAGGCATATTTTGTCAAACTGCCGTTCTGGATCGATATTCCGGTGGATGCTAACCACCACATGATCTGCAAGGCATATTTTAATATCTATTTCAGGGAACTTGCGATCTTAAGCTTCCTTGCTGTCATGGTAGTTATTCTGACATTTGTAACCCTTATATTTGTGCTGGCATATATTATCAAGACGGTTCGAAACCGTAAGAGGATGAATGAGATATTCTTCATGGATGAGACAACGGGCCAGCATAACTGGCTGTGGTTTATTACAAATGCGGAGAGAGAGCTGAAGAAGAAGCATAATGCGGACAAAAAGTATGCCGTTCTTGATGTTGTGTTCGTAAATTACAGGAATTTCTGCGTATGTCATTCGGTTGAAGAGGGCGATAAGATGCTGTGCCGGATTAATGACAGGATTCAGGGGTTTCTCGGAAAACATGAGCTTACGGCACATCATTCGGCTTCACATTTTGCGGTGCTGCTGGAATACAGGGACAGAGACGAACTTGAGGACAGGATACGCAAAATGATCGACGACCTGGAACATATAAATGACGAGCACAAGTTCTATTACTGGATCGGCGTTGACAGAATTCCCGAATCAAGAGATGAAAAGGGACGAGTAGTCCGCAGGGATAATATAGATGTCGAAAAAGAATTCAACAACGCCGGTGCCGCAAGAGCAACGCTGACTGTGGAAGATTCGGCGATAGCGTTTTTCGATGAGAAGATGGTGGAAGAGCAGAGATGGATTGATCTTATAAACGAAAATCAGATGCGTGCACTTGCCTCCGAGGAGTTTGTTGTATTCTATCAGCCCAAATACGATCCGCGAACGAGAGAGCTTAAAGGTGCAGAGGCTCTTATCAGGTGGATGAGTCCCGAGCACGGAATGATAAGCCCGGGAAGATTCATTCCCATATTCGAGAAGAACGGTTTTATAACAAAGATCGACCATTATATGCTTGCACACGTTGCCAGGGACCAGCGCAGATGGCTGGATGCCGGATATGATTGCGTTCCAGTCTCGGTAAATGTTTCAAGGGCGCACTTTATAGAGTCAGATCTGGCAGAACAGATAAAGGGTATTGTTGATGACGCGGGAACGCCTCATGATCTTATTGAGATAGAGCTTACGGAGAGCGCTTTCTTCGATGACAAGAATGCACTGATCTCTACTATCAAAAAACTCAGAGAATACGGATTTGCCGTATCCATGGATGATTTCGGGTCCGGGTATTCCTCCCTTAATTCACTTAAGGAAATGCCGCTGGATGTACTGAAACTTGATGCCGAATTCTTCAGAAACGATGACGGTGACGGAAGAGGACAGATAGTCGTCAGTGAAGCGATAAGGCTTGCACAGAATCTCAAGATGCGCACTGTTGCAGAGGGAGTCGAGGAAAAGAATCAGGTTGATTTTCTGGCCGAGCAGGGGTGTGACATGATTCAGGGGTTCTATTTTGCAAAGCCCATGCCAAAGGATGAGTATGAAGAGAGGATGAATAACAAGACGGCTTAAACGTTTAAGTTGTGATTGCTTATATGACGCAAACCGTTGTATAATAATTGTAATGTGACTGTTTGCGGGAGGTATCTGATGAAGAAAATACTGTTTGCGGCATCCGAATGTGTTCCTTTTATCAAAACAGGAGGTCTCGCCGATGTTGTGGGATCACTTCCCAAATGCTTTGATAAGAGATATTTTGATGTACGTGTTATCATCCCCAAGTACCTTTGTATGTCCAAAGAGTACACTGATAAGATGGAGTACATCGACAATTTCTATATGGACATAGGCAATGACAACAAGTATGTCGGTGTATTCAAGATGGAGTATGAGGGTGTTACATTCTATTTCATTGACAATGAGTTCTATTTCTCGGGAGCGAAGCCCTATGGTGATCTTCTGTGGGATCTTGAGAAATTTATATATTTTTCCAAGGCGGTTCTGTCGGCACTGCCTGTTATCGGGTTTCAGCCCGATCTGATTCACTGCCATGACTGGCAGACCGGCCTGATACCGGTATTTCTGAAAGAGCGTTTCCACAACGGAGATTTCTTCAGAAACATGAAGTCTGTTATGACTATTCACAATCTGAAGTTCCAGGGTGTGTGGGACGTTGAAACCGTCAAAACTCTTTCGGGTCTTCCCGATTATTTCTTTACTCCCGATAAGCTTGAGGCATATAAGGACGGAAACCTGTTAAAGGGCGGATTGGTGTTTGCGGACGCGATCACTACTGTTTCGTATACGTATGCCGAAGAGATCAAGATGCCTTTCTACGGTGAAGGTCTTGACGGACTGCTGCGTGCCAGGGCAAATGATCTGCGCGGCATTGTAAACGGCATTGATTATGATGAATACAATCCCGCAACAGACAAATATATCGTAAAACAGTACAATGCAAGGGATT
>DGUG01000028.1 GCA_002394535.1 Lachnospiraceae bacterium UBA4316 | reverse complement strand
AAAAACATTCGATATGTAATTACCGGCAATGCCCCTGCTGCCCATAGCCTCATAATAGTGACCCGCAAGATCGGCAACAGTGGAAACAACTATATCCGCAATAAGGACAAGAGCCCACCTGTTAACGCGGCCTCTTGTCATTTTACGGATTATGAGAGATATGATCATCAGCACCTCTACTACAAGTGCACAATAATCAAAATATACAAAACTATTCAACTTTCAGACTTTCCCTGCTTATTTCAAGTATTTTGTCTTTCATTTCAGTCTCAATACGTCCGAGTTCTGCTTCGGCTGCCTGTCTCTTTGCTCTTCCGTCAGCCTGGATCTGCATCACTTCATCAAATGTCTCTATAAGCATCTGATTGGTAGCGGTAAGTGTCTCTATATCAACGATTCCACGCTCGCTCTCCTTAGCAGACTCTATTGTTGCAGTCTTAAGTGCTTCAGCGTTCTTCTTGAGAAGTTCATTTGTCATATCCGTTACTTCACGCTGTGCCTTTGCTGCATCCTGAGAATGCTCAAGACCGATGGCAATTACCATCTGACTCTTCCACAGAGGAATAGTGTTAACAAGAGTCGACTGGATCTTTTCCGCCATAATGGTGTCATTACTCTGGATCAGTCTTATCTGTGGAGCCATCTGCATGGAAATGTTGCGGGTAAGTTCGAGATCATAAATCTTCTTTTCGAATCTTTCCACCATGGATGCATAATCCCTGGCCTCCTGTGAATCCTCCTGAAGACCTGATTCCTCTGCCTTTGCAAGAAGGCGCGGAAGCTCCACTTTTTTTGCCTCATCAAGTTTCTTCTTGCCCGCTATGATGTAAAGGCTAAGCTGCTTGAAATAGTCAAGGTTCTCGTCATACATCTTGTCAAGCATGGCAACATCTTTAAGGAGTACCTGCTGGTGTCCCTCCATAGCCTTACATATCTTGTTTACGTTCACTTCAGCTTTATCGTATTTTGCCTTGAGTGAAGCAAGCTGATTGCCGCCTCTCTTAAACAGCCCTAAAAATCCGCCTTTCTCTTCTTCGACGGAAAAGCCTTTGAGCTCCGTAACAACACCGGTGAGCATTGAGCCTATCTCACCCATATCTTTCGTCTTGACACTTGCAAGTGCACCTTCCGAAAAATCAGCCACATTCTTCTGTGCCGCTGCCCCATATTGCAGGACAAGCTGGGAATTCTTTATATCGATCTGTGACATATACTTCTCTACCTGAGCTATATCTTCCGGTGACAGATCCTCCTCTTTTGTCTCGACTATCTCTGCCTTAGGTGCGGAAGCTATGAGTTCTTCCACCCTGCTGTCTACTGCCTGTGCGTCAATCACTTCACTCATCTTATATCTCCTTTCACTTGTTAGAATTTATATCTCCTTCCGAAAGCCCCTTTTGAGCCAGAACTGTCTTGAGAACCTGAGCATCCGTTGTAACGTCAAGAACCGAATCCTTAAACAGTTTGTTTAAAAGCTTACTCATAGCGGAATTGATCGTATCTATAGTATTCTCAATATCCTGTTTCGCGGACACGATCTCCTTCCCGGGTTCGCTTACGCTGTCGTATTCCTTGTATGCTTCCACAAGCTTTGCCGCAGTAGGGAGATAATAATCCATCAGTTCTCCTATCCTTGACATCTGTTCGGGGTGTTCCTTTACCCGTTCAAATATTTCCCGAAGCAGTCCTTCAAATCTGTCCAGCTTTGCCGAAATCTCTATACCCGGAATATCGTTATTAAGCGTGTGGAAACGTGAAATATAATCATTGCCCTCCCGGATCATACGGGAGAGTGTTGCGGAATCTTCGGCAGATAACGTCGGAAACTGCTGCTCATCTTCATATCTTCCCGTTGTGTCTATAACCCTGTCTTTAGTTCCGGACATTTCCAGTTCAAGGTAATGATTGAATACTTCATCAGTTAATATAAACGTACGGCAGTTTATGTCAAGATGTCCCTGCGGGAAATACCCGAGTTTAAGAAGTTTTCGAAGTTCCCTGACTACCTGCTTTTCACTTTTTCCCGTCGAAAGTGAAAGGGTTTTTACATCAATATACTGCCGTTTGCCTATTATCTGAACATAGCGGTCCGCGAGACGCGACATACGATCCGCTCTTATTCCTCCTCCAAGTATAGTTCCGAAGGTTCCCGTAAGAAGTACCGGAACAACGAAAGACATACTTGCCACACCGGATGTAACAAGTCCGGTAAGCACCATAATGAGTGTAACTCCGACTCCGATCCCGCCGACAATACATTTTACCGTGGATAATCCCGCCCCCACATCTTTGTAGGGGAATGCCAGTTCAGTGGTTTTTTGATTTTTTCTTGCGGCACTTCTTGCCTTTCTTGCTCTCTCCCTCTCTTTTCTCTCACGCTCCATCTGCGCCCTGATGCGGGCTCTCTCTTCATGAAGCTGTCTTTGGGCTTTTGCAGTCTCGGTATTACCCGAAAAATCTTCCTTTCTCTGAGACAGCGGAACCGCGGCAGTAGCACCTTCCATCGCACTGTTCATACGATCCCCGACTCCATCGAGGAAGTTATCCACGCTTTTTATTATTACGTCATTTAAATATGACCAGTCGTTATTTTCTATTCCTTCGGTAAACGCTCTTTCGAACTCTTTACCTGTTTTTTTCCTGTCAGACATCTTTTATTGTTCCTTCCGGCCATGGGTAAGGATGGGCTTTAGATTATCGCATTCATCAGCCGGAATGACATCCCCTTCTTCAAATACGATCCTTATATCTTTTGTCTCGCTGTTATAAGCAACCAGCCGTCCTATCCCGTCAGTGCCTTCACCGGTTATCACAGTATAGAAAACATCAACGGAGCTATCAGCTCTGACTATAAATCCATCATACCGGGCATCACCTGTCACCTCTTCCTGCAATTTCTTCTGTGCCAAAGAATTGACGAGGCTGACAAGATCCGAACCGGTCATTTTGCATGCCGATAAAGCGTCGTTCATATCCATTGCCCTGCGTTTAGACTTATCGTAATTATAGCAGTATATATCCGGATCACTGCCGTCATTCGGATAAGAGGCAATCGTAACTGCCGCCTGTACATATCCATCCGTAGTGACGGGATAGGAGCATATACTATGCCACCTACCCTCTTTCTCCGGCTGATTGGCATATTCGAGTATCTCATGAGAAATCCGTGCATTAAGCTCATCCATTCCGGGGACATGTTCCTGGAACGAATTAAAATACAGAACTTCATCTACCTGGTTGTATCTTGGATCTTCCTTGTCATATGAGTCATATCCGTAAACCTGCATAACAGTGACAAGAAAAGGAGTTCCGCTCATTTTGTCGCTCGTAAGACCATCTGCGGGTCTTGCCCCCGTAATCTCATACGGAAAGATTGCCGAAGAGGTTGTATCTCTTGTATTTGCCCTCATCGTATATATAAAACTCACGATTTCATCACCGGATTCGGAATCAACAAGCGCTACTTCCATCTCCATTGATCCGTCGGAATACAGCGTCGCACGCCTCAGCTGTGGCGCCGATGTCCCACGGTCACCTCCACTAAACCTGTACTTAAGGTCATTGCTTATGTCTATATGCGGGTTTCCATTCCCCGACCCAATAGCCGCCTCCGGTATTTGCGGCATCTGCCGCAGCTTTCCGAACATAGCATACATTATATCATTAATTATTACAGGATCTGCATCGATCGAGTCTCCGACTCTTGTAAATCCCATATCTTTATCGGTGCTTTCCCCCACATATAAATGAACACAATGCCACATAAATTCACTGTCTTCGGCTGTATATGCCTTCTGTTGTTCAACACACGCCATATTGATAGCATCACATAACCCGACCATTCTCTTTACTTCCGGATTGGGTCTGTCAACATCAAGGTTTATTGATGTTTTCATTGAGCCGCCACCGGTAACGGCTTCTTCCGGCTCCTCTTCGGGCTCTATTGTCTCATCCTCTCCGCCGTTTGCGGAATCTATAAGAACATCCCCGTCCTCCATAGGATCAACATTACCGAAGCTGCTCTTGGGAGCTGTTTCTTTTTCGCAGGCACACAAAAGCACCATAATAAGAACAAAGTTTAATACTATGATTAATGATCTTATCCTGATGACCATGATTTTCATACCACCTTACAGAGTCTTTCCAAAACCCGGCTTACAGATCCGGCCGAAAAAACGGGCATAATAACTCAATCTACTCAATTGTACCACATTACAGCCTTGAACGGTCAACTTTTATAAGAGCAAGGTCACAATCCTGCCAAATCGTCTCACAGCAAATATCTCCAAGATTCCAGAATCCGTTTCTGTTTACCGGATACTTGCATACTTCGGCAGGTCCCACAAATATGTAGTCAATGTCATAAGTCTTAAGGAATTCCCTGCAAAACTCCTCATTTCCGGACCTGTAAAAATAAGCGACGATATCTGCACGCTCATGCACAGGTTCAGGGTTGTTGTGCCACATCCACTCATGAACATACCATCCGACAGGCGTACATGCTCCGGTATATACCGATAAAGCGCTCTCATGGGTATAACTGTCACCGGCAACTTCCACAATATTGATTATTTTGCGGTCATCACCCATCAGATAATCATATGCTTCCATTTCAAACCCGTATGATGGATCTCCTCTGAGGCCTTCGAGGGATGATATTCCTTTCCTGTCAGAAAGATGCAGTATATTTCCGTACCTCTGATTTACCGCATACGGAGTATATGCCACAGAAAGCAGTAAATATACAGCCGCAACGCTTAAACAGACAGCTGTTACGGTTGATAAACTCCTATCTGCAAACAGTCTGTATATCAGTATGGCCACCATGATGCCGAAAATTATCGCAAACAACACAAAAGCCTGATATGTAAGTTTAAACATAGTGTTGAATCTTTTATTATCACCGCCGTATATATCCTTCACATACACAATTTCGGGAGTAAGGACTAACCCCATTGTGCAAAGCACAAATGCCAGTATCGCCTCTCTTGCGGGACCAATCGTTAAGTCCCGGCCGCTGCACGAAAAATAAAGCAGAAATACGAGCACTGTCGAGATGATAAAAGCCGGTCCCCACAAAACAGCCAGTTTACCTATCGGACTGTGAGTAGTACATAATTCCATTCCCGATTCCATCTTTGAAAAATTCAATGAGAAAGGCAGGATCGCTATGATGGAAACAATTGTAACCACAACACCCTTTACCCCTATCCCGCCTGCCGTCGCAAGGGACATTCCTTTTTTCTTAATATCCGTAAATACGATCAGCGCACCTGCATAAACATAGTAAATCGCAAAATCCCAGTAGTTGCTGCCCTTAAACAAGCCCAGCAACAGTGAGATTAAAATCAGCATATAACCCCCGGATCTGTCCCTCTCCTTCTCTTTTTCATCCAGAACATAACCAAAAAGTACTGCTAAAAGAGGCAGAACAAATATCAGATTGATAACATGCGCATGAAGATCGCCGAGTATGACAGAATATGCCGGGAATTCGTTCTTGCCGTTGTCGATATCCCCGTTCATAGTATTTATATAAACGGTTCCGTCCGGAAACCAGTACCTTTCACCATCATCCGTACCGAAAAGCTTTTTAGCCGCCACAAGAAAGGGACCGTATATAATCCAGTGCGGATTGGCGGCAAATGCGGCAAATGTTCCGCCCGCAAGGCCACCCAAAAGGGTAGACAATTTCTTTCGGTTAAAATCCGGAATAAGCACCCCTGCAATTCCCGATGTCAGTTCAAAAGCCATTGTAAATACAGAGGCGATAAATGTACAAAGCATCAGATTATATCCGTATTCCGGAGTGGTGCCGGCAAGTCTTGTCATATATACACCTGCAGCCTGCCCGAGATAATAATAGTTCAGTTTGGAATTACTGAACCATATATCATAAATGACAGCGCTCCTTTGCCTGTACATAGTCTGCATAAACCCGAAATCCATGTAGTTTTCCGTCCCGGGATCCACAAGCGGATTAAAACCGATTATGTAATAAAACACTATAAATACAACTGCAAACGCAGCAAAACCGCCTGCAAATCTTGTGAACTCATCCGGTGTTATATACGGTTTTTTTATTACCGATTTGTTGATCACATAACCCGATACCGCCAATACAATAAAAGCTCCGAACACAGATACATCCGCAAATTCAAAACCGGTTATTGCGCATATTGTCCAGCAAAAATAAAAACATATTGCAAGTCCCAGGCCAAAGCACAGTCCAAAGCCTCCATCCGGGTATTTTATACGCCCCGCCGGAAAATATGGGCGCATGAAAAAAGAAACCGCAAAAACCGCTGCTAAATAGCGAACCGCAGCGGCTTTTCCGGTATCTTTGATAAGTAGTGTACAGATTAATACAAATGCAATGACGATCAGGCTAGAAAAGCCCGAAAATCTTTTCCTGAAACGATCCATGAAGATCCTCGTAAGTTGTGTAATCGTACGCCGGATTATCGGTGCGTCTTCTCCACTCGTCCCTTATGGCATCGCACAGCACCCCGGAGTTGGTATCACCCAGTTTGAGTATGGATGGGAATACAAAGTAAATCATGAACAGCGAAAGATCCGTCTTGTCACTTCCGGACAGTTTCCCGGCATTTGCATACTCACTGAAAATATTTTCCGCAAATATATTCGCCACTTCCCCGGCGGCAACACCTGTATCTTCCCGTCCCTTAATGTACTGGGTCATATCATCGAAGCAGGCTCTGTTCTCATCAAAAAATGATTCGAACCTTTCTTCGTACGTTTTCTTTTTGATCTTCTTAAGTTTATTCCTGTACCCGTCAAACATGGCGGTGGTTTGATCAAACATATGATACCTCACTGACCGTAATAAGCGTTTGCACCATGTTTCCTGTAATAGTGCTTGTCCTGAAGCTCCTGGGGAGCAGGTTTTACATCAGGGTTGATGGTCTCGCAACGGTAAGCCATCTTGGCTACTTCCTCAAGAACAACCGCATTGTGAACTGCCTCGTTTGCATCCTTGCCCCACGCAAAGGGTCCATGATTTTTGCACAGAACGCATGGTACAGCCATAACATCCTTGTTCATTTTGCGAAACTCATCAATTATAAGAAGTCCCGTATTGGTCTCGTATGCACTGTCTATTTCTTCCTTGGTAAGGCACCTGACACAGGGAACTTCACCGTATATGTAGTCGGCATGGGTTGTACCGTAGCAGGGGATACTGCGTCCCGCCTGAGCCCAGCTCGTTGCGTATGACGAATGTGTATGAACTATTCCGCCTATCTCGGAAAAAGCTTTATAAAGCTCAAGATGGGTCGGAGTATCGCTTGACGGTTTGTACTTACCCTCAACCTTATTACCCTCAAGATCCATAACCACCATATCCTCCGGAGCTAGCTTGTCATAATCCACTCCGCTGGGCTTAATGACAAACAATCCCGACTCCCTGTCTATCTCGGATACATTTCCCCATGTAAATGTAACAAGCCCGTGTTTGGGCAGAAGCATATTCGCCTCATATACTCTTTTCTTTAATTCTTCAAGCATTATAACAGAACCTCCACTGCGGCCTTCTCTATCTTGAGGCCTTCCATGTATGTCTTCATAAAATCATCAAAGCCCGACTCATCTTCCGGCTTGGGCTCAATCGTGCTGCCCTTGGCATTTGCGAAAATCTTGCGGTTAAGGAAATCTTCGAGCCTTTCACCCTGCTTTCTGCCATCGGCAAACGAAGCAAGGATAGCCATTCCCCACGGACCGCCTTCTCCGGCTGTTTCCATAACCGAAACAGGTGCATGGATGGCAGCAGCAGCAAATTTCTGGCCGACACCCTTTGTCTTAAAGTATCCGCCATGACCATACATTTTGTCAACCTTAACTCCTTCCTCATTAATAAGGATATCGAGTCCGGACTTAAGCGCCGCAAGCGCTGAATACAGATGCATCCTCATAAAGTTTCCAAGCGTGAACTTCGATTCTGCCGTTCTGACAAAGAGAGGTGTTCCTTTATCAAAACCTGTAACAGGTTCTCCCGAAATGTAATTGTACGAAAGAAGTCCGCCACAGTCGCTGTCACCGTCAAGAGCCTTGCTATACAGTTTCGTAAACAGTTCATTCATGTCAATGGAGTATCCCATCATCTCACCGAATTGCCTGAACAAATCTACCCATGCGTTTATATCGCTTGTACAGTTATTGCAGTGTACCATTGCAACGTCAGCGCCGTCCGGTGTCGTAACCATATCGATCTGCCCATATACTTTCGACAAGGGCTTTTCAAGTACAACCATGGCAAAAACGCTTGTGCCCGCAGATATATTACCGGTGCGAAGGCCAACCGAGTTGGTAGCCACCATACCGGTGCCTGCATCACCTTCCGGAGGACAGACAGGAATACCGGCTTCAAGTTTTCCCGACACATCAAGAAGCTTTGCTCCCTCTGCCGTAAGTCTTCCTGCATTTTCACCTGCGGAAAGTGACTTCGGAAGAACCCCGAGAAGATTCCAGTCAAACCCGCAAGGTTCGACTAACTTGTCAAACTTTGCAACCATATCTTTATCATAATCGCCGGTAGATGAATCTATGGGAAACATTCCCGATGCATCCCCGACTCCGAGAACCTTGCATCCCGTCATCTTATAATGAACATAGCCTGCAAGTGTGGTAACAAAATCAATGTCCTTAACGTGTTCTTCCTTGTTAAGGATCGCCTGATACAGATGTGCGATACTCCATCTCTGCGGAATATTGAATCCGAACTCACGCGTAAGAGCTGCGGCAGCTTCTTCCGTGATCGTATTTCTCCACGTTCTGAATGGAACAAGGAGTTTCTCATCCTTATCAAATGCAAGATATCCGTGCATCATTGCCGAGAAACCTATAGACGCAAATTTGGTCGGAACAATTCCGTACTTTTCCTTGATATCCTTAAGGAGATCGCTGTAACAGTCCGCAAGCCCTCCCCATATATCATCAAGTGTGTATGTCCATATTCCGTTATCAAGTCTGTTCTCCCAGCCGTGACCTCCTGTAGCCAGAACATTACCTTCCGCATCAATTGCCACTGCCTTGATTCTGGTCGATCCAAACTCAATACCAAGATAAGATTTTCCTTCAGCTATAATATTTTTTGCATCCATAATTCCTTCTCCTTTTT
>DGUG01000233.1 GCA_002394535.1 Lachnospiraceae bacterium UBA4316 | reverse complement strand
TTGAAGCCACATCAACCGTACCCATGTATTTGCCTTTTCTCAAAATCGAGCATCTGTCGGCTACAGCCATTATCTCGTTCAGCTTGTGGGTAATGAACAGAATTGATTTTCCTTCTGCCGCAAGATCTTTCATAATCTTCATAAGTTCATCGATCTCCTGCGGAGTAAGGACAGCGGTAGGTTCGTCGAAGATCAGTATCTCATTGTCGCGATAGAGCATCTTCAATATTTCGACACGCTGCTGCATACCCACGGTAATATCTTCTATAAGCGCATCCGGATCAACCTTCAGATTGTATTTTTCCGAAAGGGCAAGCACCTTTTTTCTTGCCTCGGCTTTTGTGAGAAATCCGAATTTACTCGGTTCCGATCCGAGTATGATATTATCGAGAACCGTAAATACATCAACAAGCATAAAGTGCTGATGTACCATACCTATTCCGAGAGCAGTGGCATCGTTCGGGTCTTTGATCCGAACTTCCTTACCGTCCTTTTTGATTATCCCTTTTTCCGGTGTGTACAGCCCGAACAGAACACTCATAAGAGTTGACTTTCCGGCACCGTTTTCCCCAAGGAGTGCATGTATCTCTCCTCTTTTTAGCTGCAGGGTTATATCATCGTTTGCCACTATACCCGGAAACTCTTTTGTGATATGCAACATTTCAATTACATAATCTTCCATAAGAACCCCCTGTTTAACCGTCTCCGGTTTTTGAATAAAAGCTCCGACAGATTATTAATCTGCCGGAGCCTGCATTTTAATACCGATCAGTGAATATTATCAAATTCCGTAACCTTGATTGTTGTTGAAGGCATTGCCTCGATAGCGCTGTCTACCTTGATCTTGCCGGAATTCATATCAGAAACAAGAGCTTTGTAATCATCGATTGTGAAGTTCTTCATTGTCCATGTATCAGTAGGAAGCTGTACATAGTTAAGTGAAGGATCATCACCCGATACTATTCCGAGGTTCTCAACCTTACCTGAATGCTTGGACCAGTTGCCGTCAAACAGGTCTGTAAGTGTGGAATCAACTGTAGCAGCAAGACCCTTCATTGCGGATGTAACGCACAGTCCCTCAACGCCGTACTGTGATCCGATAGTTCCGGACTGGTCAACGTCAACACCGATAACCTTGCCGTCAACCTTAACAGCTGCTTCACATGCTGAGGTGAAGATACCACCGCCGCATGCGAATACGATCTCTGTTCCGCCCTGATACCATGTATCCATTGTAGCGGTTATAGCTTCATCACCGAAGAACTGTCCGCCGTATACATAGTTAACTTCAACATCTGCTGTATTTCCAAGTTCCTCAGCTGCTGCGTTGGCACCCTGAACAAATCCGTAACCGTAACGGATAACTGCGGGAACAGCCATACCACCAAGGAAACCAAGCTTCTTGTAGCCTTCCTTAACTACAGCGTAACCTGCCATGTAGCCTGCAAGCTCTTCCTGATATGTGAATGAGCAGACATTGGAAGGAAGTGTTGTCATACCTGCGCCTTCGAAGTCACCCTGAGATACATCAAGTGCGATGATGGTAACGTTAGGGTTAGCTTCAGCAACAGAAGCGATCATACCTGCGAACAGATATCCGGGAACAACTACAACGTTGTAGCCGTCGGCAACCGCATTGTTGAATGCTGCCACACGTGCTTCATCCGAATCTTCGGTGGGCTTGTAATACTGGAAGTCTACTCCCTTACTCTCAGCGAAGGCCTTGGATGCCTCGTATGTTGTCTGGTTAAATGACATGTCTGTGATGTCACCCGAGTCCGTGATCATAGCGATCTTGTAATCGGATGATGTGCTGCCCGAATCAGCTGAGCCTGCTGCTGCGCCGCCGCAAGCTGTAAGGGCAAGTGTGAGTGATGCTGCAAGCATCATTGCCAAAAACTTTTTCATAATGATTTTCCTTTCTCAATAAGATGATAGTTTGGGGAACCTTTTAGACAGTTCCCGTATATGTGTAAATTATAACCTTATACAAAAAAAATCTCAATAAATTACAAAATGAATGTATCTACAACCAACATTTGCTTCGCAAATGTCGCCCCGACACGATTTACTTCGTAAATCGCGTCATACAGTAACGTCTCCCGCCATCGCGGGAGACGTTGTAAGTCAACCCGGCATCGCAAACCTATCAAATGGTTCTCTCGATTTACAACCAACATCGACTACGTCGATGTCGCCGCGACTAGATTCGTTTCACGAATCTAGTCATTCTCAGGCGCGTTCTTCAGAAGTAGATTTGCGAGTATGCCAAGGATAAGGGCACATGCAACGCTTGTGATGGTTACGGCACCGAAGTTAAGCGTAAGTCCTCCGATACCGGCTATCAGAATCACGGATACAACAAACAGATTCTTGTTCTTGTTGAGATCTACGTTCTGTACCATCTTGAGTCCCGATACGGCGATAAATCCGTAAAGAGCCATACATACACCTCCCATGACACAGGAAGGTATTGAATTAACGAAAGCTATAAACGGTGATATGAACGAGATTATGATCGCACCAACCGCAGCAGCGATTATCGTATATACAGACGCATTCTTGGTAATGGCCACACAGCCTATTGACTCGCCATAGGTCGTATTCGGACAGCCGCCGAAAAATGCACCGACCATGGAGCCTACACCGTCTCCGAGAAGGGTTCGGTGAAGACCGGGCTCTTTGAGCAGGTCTCTTTCAATGATAGATGATATATTCTTGTGATCCGCTATATGCTCCGCAAACACAACAAAGGCAACCGGAACATATGCGGCAAAGATCGTTCCGATATAAGTTCCGCTGAGCTCGCCGAATCCGCCGAGAGCAGTCAGGAAAGTAAAGGAAGGAACCGCAAAGAATGTTGACAGTCCCACTCCGTCGGCCGTAAGTGCCTTAAAGGAATCAAAGCTCAAAAGCTTTATGGCATCAATTCCTGCCGCATTGCCGATAAGCGTAAGGATAAGGCAGAAAGCATATCCTGCAAGAATACCGTAGATGAAAGGGATCAGTCTCCCGCTCTTCTTACCGTATGCACTGCAGATCATGGTTACACCAAGGGTAACGAGGCCGCCAAGAAGTGCGGCAACAGGTGATGCAACCGCAACACCGTCAACCTTGACACCGCCTGTCGTTATATCACCGACAGCATTTCCCGCAAGAGAGAGTCCTATGATTGCAACAGTAGGGCCTATTACAACAGCAGGCATAAGCTTATTAATCCAGTCAACTCCCACTGCCTTAACGATTGCAGCAATTATCACATATACAAGACCGGCGAAGATGGCACCTATTATGATTCCGAGATATCCAAGGGATACGGATACGCCTCCGGCGAAGGCAGCTACCATACTTCCTATAAAAGCGAATGATGAACCAAGGAAAACCGGGCTCTTCTTCTGTGTGAAAAGAATATAGATAAGAGTTCCGCAACCTGCACCGAACAGCGCCGCCGCAGGGCTCATTCCGTTACCGACAATGATGGGAACCACAAGGGTTGCAGTCATGATGGCAAGCAGTTGTTGAATCGCGAACACAAGAAGAGGGCCTGCTTTGACCTTGTCTTCTACCTGATAGATCAGTTTCATAATCTCCTCCTTAGACAGTAGAAAAATCACTATATATTGTACTTTTCGAAGCAAAACTGCGCATTTTGCCCCAAGTTCTTGATAGATAATAACACAGCCCCGTTATAGTGTGTACTGTTATTTAATTATTTTACAAAAAAGTAACAAATGATATAATTTCTGTCATGAAT
>DGUG01000200.1 GCA_002394535.1 Lachnospiraceae bacterium UBA4316 | reverse complement strand
ATAGTTTTACCTTACAAGGATTACCCCGATCTCGTGCAGAAAGCGTATATCCCTGAAGGGGAGCAGGATATGGGCAAGATTGTTAAAACCCAAGAGGCACAGTCCGAGAACCTGCCGGCTGAACCTTCGGATTATTATGAAGGAGAGGGTGAGGGAGAGGGACTCTACGTGGAAATAGGTAATCCTTCGTGGAATCAGTTTAACCTCACAGCATACGAGGATCCCAACGCAAAGCATATTAAACTGAAGAAACTGACTGATGAGAAGAGCGACTGGCTCGACACCGAAGTATGGGCTAATGATAACGGTTTTGAAGTTGCACATCTTCCGTATTCTGACGGAACCTATTATTACGAGGCAACCGATCCGATCGAATACGATTATATGTTCTCGGACCTTCTTGTCTATGATGCGAACGGAGAAAATCTGCTGTATGATTTTAACCTCTATACACTTATGAACGGACCGGATGATGAGAAGGGCAAATATTCGGCAACGACGCAGTACATACGGTGGGCGCAGATAGTGGATGATGTATTGTTTGTTTCCGTAGGACACAACGGATATGCGTCGGTTGAGCCCGAATCAAGTTATATAGTTGCGATTGACATTCAGACGAACGAAGTTATCTGGAGAAGTGCTCCGCTTGTCAGCAACGCATATAATTTCAAGATCGTGGGAGATACGATCATATGCGGATACGGATTCACGGCAGAAGATGACTACATTTATCTGCTTGACCTCTCTACAGGACAGACCATTGAACGTATCAAGGTAAGATCCGGCCCGGATCAGTTTGAAGTAGTTGGTGATACACTTTATGTTGCAACATATAATACCGCATATACATTTAAAATAGAGCAATAAAATAATAACGGGTGCATATCGATTTGATATGCACCCGCTTCTTTTGGCTATTCAGTTGGGATTATCCCATAGTTACTTCCACGTTGTATTCCTTAACACCGTCTTCAATGGGAACGATGCAGCCGTCAACCGATTTTCCGTTTACGGTCATGCTTGCAACACCCTTTTCGACATTTGAAGGATTCTTAACATTAATGTTGTAGGTAGCACCTCTGAACTTACGTGTGATTTTAAAATCACCGAAGTCGTGGGGTACGCAGGGGTTAATCTGAAGCCCCTTGTGTGTCGGGTAAACACCGAGAATGTACTGGGAGATATTTGTAAATGTCCATGCTGCTGTACCGGTAAGCCACGAGTTCTTGCCTTCACCAGGAAGATAAGCATCTGCACCGGCAACCATCTGGCAGTATACATAGGGCTCGGTCTTGTGGATCTCGGAAATCTCCTCTGTATAAGCGGGACAAGTCTTCTTGTAAATTTCAAATGCCCGGTCTCCGCGTCCGATAACAGTCTCCGCAATGGAAACCCATGGATTGTTATGGCAGAATATTCCGGCATTCTCTTTGTATCCGGGCGGATAAGAACTGATCTCACCGAGCTCAACATGATAAGTCGTGTAAGCAGGCTGCAGGATCATTACACCGTATTTGCAGTCAAGGTGCTTTTTGACTGAATCAAGAGCTTTCTCGGCAAGACCTTCCTTGACACCGATACCTGCAAGCGAGCAGAAACCGTTTGACTCGATATAGATCTTACCTTCTTCACACTCCTTGGAGCCGATCTTGTGGCTGTAAGCATCGTATGCTCTTACGAACCATTCGCCGTCCCAGCCGTCCTTAAGAACTGCGTCATACATCTTCTTAACTTCGTCTCTTGCGCGGGCGGCTTCAGCGTTATCCCCAAGCTCTTCACAAAGCTGAGCGTATTCTTCACCGTACTTAACGAACATTCCTGCAATAAATACGGACTCCGCAACAGGTCCTTCGGAAGGTCCGAAAGTCTGGAAGGATTCACCCGGATGCTCCGAGAAGCAGTTAAGGTTCAAGCAGTCATTCCAATCGGCACGTCCGATGAGAGGAAGATTGTGGGGACCTTTGTGGTTAACTATGTAATCGAAGGATCTCTTAAGATGCTCCATAAGTGTAGTAGCAACACTCATGTCATTATCATAAGGAACCATTTCCTTTAAGATCGAAAGGTCACCGGTTTCGCGAACATAAGCGGATGTTCCGGCGATAAGCCAAAGCGGATCGTCATTGAAGCCTGAACCTATATCGGAATTGCCCTTCTTGGTAAGAGGCTGGTACTGGTGGTAAGCCGAACCGTCCTGGAACTGTGTTGAGGCGATATCGATGATACGTTCTCTTGCACGTTCGGGAATCAGATGAACAAATCCGAGCAGATCCTGGTTGGAATCACGGAAGCCCATTCCACGGCCGATACCGGACTCAAAATAGGAAGCGGAGCGGCTCATGTTGAATGTTACCATACACTGGTACTGGTTCCATATATTAACCATTCTGTTGACCTTGTCATTTTTCGACTCAACAGTGTAGATTGAAAGCAGATTCTTCCAGTAGTCGCAAAGCTTCTTAAATGCTTTTTCAACATCCGCATCGGTCTGATACTTCGCAAGCATCTCCTTTGCAGGCTTCTTGTTGATGATGCCTTTTGACTCCCATTTATCCTCTACCGGATTCTCGCAGTAGCCGAGAACGAAGACATATGATTTTGTCTCCCCGGGCTGCAGGTCAACATTGATCTGATGAACCGCAACGGGTGACCAGCCGTGAGCGATGGAACCGGTGCACTGACCTTTTTCGCATACTACCTCGGGATCGTGGTTGTCATGATAAGCTCCGAGGAAAGCGTCTCTTGAGGTATCGAAACCGTCTATCTTGGCATTTACTGAATAAATAGCGTAATGATTACGGCGCTCCCTGTACTCTGTCTTGTGATAGATCGTAGAGTCAATGACTTCAACCTCCCCTGTTGAGAAGTTTCTCTGGAAGTTTTTCATATCATCATCCGCATTCCAGAGACACCACTCCACGTATGAGAAGAGTTTGATGCTCTTGGGCGATGAGGAGTTGTTTGTAAGTTTGATCTGACTGATCTCACATGTATCATCTGTAGGAACGAATGAAAGAACATTTGCTTCGATATCTTTCATCACACCTTTAAAACGGCTGTATCCGATACCATGGCGGCATTCATACATATCAAGTTCGGTCTTGGTAGGCTGCCATCCGGGATTCCATACGTAATCACCGTCCTTGATATAGAAATATTTACCGTTTACATCAGCGGGAACACCGTTATAACGGTACCGGGTAAGCCTTAAAAGCTTTGCGTCCTTATAGAACGAGTATCCTCCGCATGTATTTGAAATAAGACTGAAAAAATCATTGGACCCCAGATAGTTGATCCATGGAAGAGGGGTCTTCGGGGTGGTGATGACGTACTCGGCATTGGCATCGTCAAAGAATCCGTATTTCATATTTTGTCTCCAATCTTTTCTTGAAAATATGGTATTTTCGGTTCAGAAAACGTTTAAGTAAAAAAGTAAAAAAATAACAAACCGATAGGTGTAGTATATGATAAATCTGCCTTATAAACAACAGAAAAATGCAAATTATATACATATTTGTTAAATGTAACAAATTCTATTTGGAAATTTGTACCAAAAAAACGAAAAATAGTAATAGAAAAGTAGAAAAAATTGATATATACTA
>DGUG01000026.1 GCA_002394535.1 Lachnospiraceae bacterium UBA4316 | reverse complement strand
CGTAAAGGTTAAGAAGTAATCTGAGCTGATAGTTTTGGAGGCGTGTTATGAAGTTTAGGCGGTTAATGGCAGCTTTCATCAGCATGGCAATGGTCGTAGGATCATTGCCTGCCTTTGTTTATGCAGAGGAAAATGAAATCGAGAAAAACGAATTCGGGGTTGGTGTAACAGAAGGCAGTCGTGGATCCTATTCCGCAAATAACGAGGAACCCGATGTAACGGTTAAGATCGATATTCCTGATCAGACTGTCAGCGATCCTGATCCGTCTGATAATGATGAGCTGTTTAAAGGCTATATTGAGAAAAAGCTCAATAAAGCTCCGGTACGCCTCAGGAAGATCTCGCTTGGAAGCAGGTTATCAGGTGTTAATAAGTCTGTTTATTCAGCATTAGTTCCTGAAATCCAAAAAGTTGCAGAAGGTAAAAGAACTTCTACTGAATTTGAAGTGACCGCTGAAGAATTAGGCTTGACAGGTACATATACAGCTTCACAACTTGGAGTTCAAAGTGTTTATGAAAATGACGGTATACCTAAAGATGCTATTGCTGCAATGATGGATAAGATTGGTTTTGATTCTAATGCTCTTTTTCAGGCACTTCTTCAAGACTTTACATATGAATTATATTGGTTTGACAAAACAACAGGGCATGGAATGAGAATGGGAGGCCCTGGTATTTCTCTCGGATATAACGGTAAGGAGTATTATTTGTCTTTTACTGGTTCAATGATTTTTCAATTTTCTGTAGCACAGGGCTATGCCGCCGGAACGTATACTACAGATACAACCAAGATCGACAGGGTTAATACTGCAATTGCAAATGCAGCTGCCATTGTAAACAGTGCAAAGAACAAATCTGATCTTGAAAAGCTCGTTTTCTACCGCACTGAGATATGTGACCGCGTTGAATATGACAATGCGGCTGCCGGTAATTCCTCAACTCCGTATGGTGATCCCTGGCAGCTGATCTCCGTATTTGATAATGACTCAAGTACAAATGTTGTATGTGAAGGGTATGCGAAGGCATTTAAATATTTATGTGACCTTACTACATTTGCTAACAAAGAGATTTCCTGTATAACTGTCAGCGGTGTTATGTCGGGTGCGACCGGCAGCGGCCCTCATATGTGGAATATCGTGAAAATGGATGATGGCAAGTATTATCATGTCGATGTAACGAATTGCGATACAGGTTCCACAGGCAATCCGGATCTTTTGTTCCTTAAAGGTTATTACAGTGGAAACGTCAACGATGTATTTAAGTTTAAATGCAGATTTTCTATTGTTTCCTACAAATATGATGAGAAAATTCTGAAGACATTCAGTGAAGAGCTGGCAATCAGCAACACAGATTATAAAGATTGTATTGCTTCCGGAACTTTCGGAAACGATATTACCTGGGTGCTCGGTAATGACGGAGTCCTTACGTTTACCGGTTCCGGAGAGATGAAGAACGTCGGGCTGTATGATATTCCGTGGAGGAGTTACAAAGACAGCATTAAATCTGTTGTTTTCAATGGTAATATCACATCGATCGGCGGTTATGCTTTTGCTGATTGGACGCAACTTACGAGTTTTGTAATTCCCGATGGTGTTACAAAGATCGGAATGGGAGCTTTTAGTGGCTGCAGCAATCTTAAAAATATAACGATTCCGGATAGTGTTACCTTCATCGCAGGCAGTGCGTTCAAAAATTGCACTTCTCTTGTAACCGTTGATTACGGAAGTGACAAGACAGATTGGGAAAGCATAAATATTCAAGAATTAAATAATGCTTTGTTTAATGCGAAGATCAATTTTGCTTACTATTCTGTAAAGGTTAATTCAAATGCCGGCGGAACAGCAACTGCTGATAAGACAAAAGTTAAGCCCGGTGAAACAGTTACGATAACGATCAATAATGATATCGGATATGAACTTGATTACGTCAAGCTGAATAATACTGACTTATCAGGGAAAACGTTTACTATGCCGTCTGAAGATGTAACCATAGATGTTGTCTTCAAGAAGACCGGATACACGGTTACTGTAACATCTGCCGGAAATGGAACAGCATCTGCTGATAAGGAAAAAGCGGGTGTCGGTGATACTGTCACCATAAATACGTCGGCTGATGAGTGTTATGAGTTAGATACGATTAAACTTGACGGTACTGTCATCAGTGGCAATACATTCACGATGCCGGCCAAGAACGTAAAGGTTGAAGTTGCTTTCAAGGTTAAGGCCCATTATCTGACTCAGGTTGCCGGCAAGGCTGCTACATGCACGGAAGACGGACATGAAGCATATTACGAGTGCGACAGGTGCCACAAGATCTTCAGTGATGAAGACGGAAAGAAAGAGATCTCTGCGCCCGCTGTGATCACTAAACTCGGTCATGCTCTGAAAGCATATGCCGCAAAGGCTCCTACCAAGACGGAACCGGGCAACTTCGCTTACTACGAGTGCCAGAGATGCTACAGGTTCTTCAGCGATAAGGACTGCAAACATGAAATAACCAAAGCAGATATTGTTATCCCTGCAACAGGTCACGATCTGACGAAGGTAGCGGCAAAGACTGCCACCTGCACGGAAGACGGCAA
>DGUG01000095.1 GCA_002394535.1 Lachnospiraceae bacterium UBA4316 | reverse complement strand
AGAAACATAACGGAGCTTATTGAAAGCGGTGTGGAGTTTACATCCAATTCTCCCGAGTATTACTACAAGGATCTTGATTCGTTAAAACTTGAGCTTGTTGAGGCAGCAACCGAAAACGCAAAACAGCGTATAGATCTGATGGCACAGGGCAGCGGATGCGAGGTTGGAAAACTTATATCAAGTAACCTGGGAGTGTTCCAGATAACCGCGAGAAATTCATCCGATGACGAGTACAGCGCAGGCGGCACATACAATACGTCATCCAGACAGAAAACGGCCACCATTACGGTCAAGCTGAACTATGCCGTTAAATAGGAAATGATATCTTCCGGAGTCTTGGCAAACGCCGAGGCTCCGTTTTTTATGAGAAACTCTTTGCCCCGAAATCCCCACAGGACAGCTATACACGGAAGATTGGAATTCTTCGCCGTCATAAGATCAACCTCGGAGTCGCCGATATAGACCGCTTCATCCGGACTGCTTCCAAGCTCACTAAGAGCAGCAGATACCATGTCGGGTGCGGGTTTTCTGTTCACCCCGGGCCTCTCGCCTATGGCCACGGAAACATATTCGGAGAAAAATCGTTCGTTCAACTCTTTGACCGCGGAGTCAATCTTGTTGGAGACAATAGCCATTTTACAGCCGCTGTTCCGCAGCTCCTTCATCAAGTCTATGATGCCCTCATAGGGGCCGGTCTTATCGAGACAGTGAATGTCATAATACTCTTTAAATACAGGAATCATTTCTTCGATAAGGCTGTCCGGTGTACCTTCCGGAGCGGCACATTTCATGGCATACCCGATCCCGTTTCCGAAAAACTGCCTGTATTCATCGCGGCTCCTTGTTGGAAGACCGAATTTCGAAAAAACATAGTTTACCGAGTCCGTAAGGTCGTCAAGCGTATTAAGGACAGTACCGTCCATATCAAAGATTATCGTAGTGATTTTATGCATAACAGATAACATGATAACATAAATGTGAGAATGTGTCTTGAAAATAGTCAGATGACTTGATATAATGCTAAAGGTCTGCTCAAACAGTAAGACTAATGTGTCCGTAGCTCAGCTGGATAGAGCAACGGCCTTCTAAGCCGTGGGTCGGGGGTTCGAATCCCTTCGGGCACATAATGTCACGATCTGTGATCGTGACGAGGCGACGTTCGAATCAGTAAACTTTACGGCTATAGCCAAGCGGTAAGGCACAGGATTTTGATTCCTGCATTCGCTGGTTCGAATCCAGCTAGCCGTGGTATGTTGATAGGGGGAACCGCGAAGCGGTGGGACCCTGTCTACACCGCGAGGGCTTATCGCTGAAAGCGATTCTAATTGCCCGAGCGTCCTATAAGGCGGAGCGCCGTTTGAGCGGGGATGGTTGGTTTTACACGACGAGCGCCCTTCGCCGAAGGCGATTTGAATGCGCGAGTCTCATTTTTGCCCGAGCGTCCTTTAAGGCGAAGCGCCGTAATATTTTAATGGGATACTAGCTCAGTTGGTAGAGCACCTGACTTTTAATCAGGTTGTCGGGGGTTCGAATCCCCCGTGTCTCATGTAAAGAAAACCTTGGAACAATGCGGTTCCAAGGTTTTCCTTTATGTGCAATTCAATGTTGTATAAAACCCCCGGTTATGCTAATGTCATGGTATGAGATAAGGCTCATAAAAGAAGTGGGGAGGTGTAATCATGATTTATGAGGATATCGTAAAAAAAGCTAAGCAGGCGTCCAAGAAGATTAACAAGAAAGCCATAGAAGAACATCTGGCTGTTGAATTTGATATCGAAGGAGAAGGCGAGGGCGCATTCTACGTTGAGTTGGACAAGGGCATGGTAGATGTTCAGCCGTATGAATACTATGACTGTGACTGTCATATCCGCGGAGGCGCTGATGTGATCATGAAGCTCATAGAGGGCAAGCTTGATGCAATGGTTGCATACCTTCAAGGGGATTTCAGGATCGAAGGTGATTTCGACAAGGCTATTGCATTCGCGAAGGCAGTTAAAAATGTTGTTGCCCCCAAAACTAAGGCGAAGAAATAGGAGAGATGAAAATGGCAAAAATCATTTTACTTAACGGAAGTCCCCACCCGCAGGGATGTACGGCTACCGCACTTGATGAGATGATTCGCATATTTGATTCCGAAAATATTGAGACGGAGCTTATTCATGTCGGAAACAAGGCAATCCGTGGCTGCATTTCCTGCGGATATTGCGAAAAAAACGGAAAATGTGTATTTGATGACGATCTTGTAAACGAAGTCGCGCCGAAGTTTGAAGCTGCCGACGGACTTGTTGTCGGAAGTCCGGTGTATTACGGATCACCGAACGGGACGATAATATCGTTTATGGACAGACTCTTTTACAGCACTGATTTTTCAAAGCATATGAAGGTGGGAGCTGCTGTCGTAAGCTGCAGACGCGGCGGCAACACTGCAAGTTTTGATGTACTTAACAAATATTTTACGATAAGCGGAATGCCTGTTGCTTCAAGCACATATTGGAACCAGGTTCACGGCTTTACCGCAGAGGATGTCAAAAAAGATCTTGAAGGTCTTCAGACGATGAGAAACCTTGCAAGAAACATGGCGTTTATGATCAAGTCATTTGCAGCTGCCAGGGAAACGATCGGTTATCCCGAAGTTGAAAGCGGCATATTCACAAGCTTCCCTGATGGGAAAGGTGATGTATAGTTTTCTATGAAAACTATACATCACGTAGGCCACGCCCGAGCGGAGCGAGCTTTTAATGGCGTGGCTCTCAAGAAATAAGGAGAGAGTTATGAGCAAGGAGTATGTACTTGACTGTGAGAACATGACCGACAGAGAGCGTGCTCATGAGTATATTGCGGAGGAACTTGATTTTCCTGATTACTATGGGAAGAATCTTGATGCCCTGTTTGACTGCCTGACGGAGATGGAAGAGTGCAGTATTCTCTTTATCAATCTTGATGCGCTTGAGATGCTGGGTGACTACAGCGGGGCGATGCTAGCCGTATTTGAAGAAGCTGAGCAGGCTAACGAGGATCTTACTATCATATACGATAGTATGGATGATGAAGATTTTTACGAATGAAGTGCTGGAATTTTCTGAAAAATC
>DGUG01000064.1 GCA_002394535.1 Lachnospiraceae bacterium UBA4316 | reverse complement strand
AGCGTGGATCTGGGACTTACGATAGATGAGCGTATCGCGGACGGATACTACTATTCAAAAACAATCAAACTCCTTATGAAGTTACTGGAGAACCCGGAACTATTGGAGAACCCGTTAAGTGAAGAGGTGGTGTAAAGGACAATGGAAACTAAGACAGTAAAAACACCGTGGGCGGATTATGTGGGAGATGTACCGCTCCATCTAGAATACTTTGAAGGATCGATGTTTGATAAGGTGGTGCAAATTGCCGAAAAGTACCCTGATCAGGTGGCCTTTGATTTTATGGGAAAATCAACCACTTACCGGCATCTGGTGAAGGAGATCGAAAGATGTGCAAAGGCGCTCAAGACCATCGGCATCCGTGAAAATGATTGCGTTACGATAGCAATGCCTAACTGCCCTCAGGCAATTTATATGTTCTATGCAGTTAATCTTGTGGGAGGTATCGCAAATATGATACATCCCCTGTCTGCCGAAAAGGAGATAGAGTTCTACTTAAATGAGAGCAAATCGGTAACTGCCATTACCCTTGACCAGTTTTATCATAAGTTTGAGTCGGTACGGGCAAATACAAATGTGGTTAACATAATTATTGCATCCGTGAAGGATGAACTCTCCAAGCCCGTCAGAGCCGGATATATGCTTACTGAGGGAAGGAAGATCCGCAAAATCCCCAAGGATGCTCCGGTAATACGGTGGAAGGAGTTTATGAAACTGTCGAATCACTGCTTCTATCAGTACCGTGTACAAAGGGCAGGAAGTGATCCGTCGGTTGTACTGTATTCGGGCGGAACCACCGGAACAACCAAAGGTATCGTTCTTACAAACCGTAATTTCAATGCTCTCGGTCAACAGGTTATCGCGGCCAATCCCATGTTTCGTCCGGGGGACAAGATGCTTGCGGCTATGCCGCTTTTCCACGGCTTCGGGCTGGGTGTGTGCATCCATTCCATGCTTTCACAGGGAGGGCGGTGTATTCTTGTACCGAGATTCACGGCAAAGAGTTACGCAAAACTGATAGTAAAATACAGGTGTAACTTCATTGCGGGTGTTCCTACGTTGTATGAAGCACTTCTGCGTCTGCCCAGCATGGAAGGAGCAGATCTTAGCTGCCTGAAGGGTGTATTCTCGGGAGGAGACAGCCTGAGCGTGGAACTGAAAAAGAAATTCGATGCTTTCCTGTATGACCATAAGGCGACCATTCAGGTGCGGGAAGGGTACGGAACAACCGAGACGGTTACGGCATGCTGCCTTACACCGCCCCATATGTTTAAGCCCGGAAGCATAGGAGTTCCCTTTCCGGATACATATATCAAGATCGTTGAGCCGGGAACGGATCATGAGGTTCCTTACGGAGAGGAAGGGGAAATACTTCTTGCCGGACCTACCGTAATGAAGGAGTATATGAACCATCCGGAAGAGACAGCCAAAACGCTTCGTACCCACGATGACGGTGAGACATGGGTATATACCGGAGATCTGGGTACTATGGATTCTGAGGGCTTCGTCTACTTTAAGGGAAGGGCAAAGCGTATGATCATTACATCAGGTTATAACGTGTATCCCGGACAGATCGAGAACATACTTGATGCCCATGAGAAGGTGCAGATGAGCTGTGTTATTGGTGTACCCGATCCATATAAGATGCAGAAGGTTAAAGCTTTTGTCAAGCTTGTACCGGGGGTGGATCCGACAGGGGTGACCAAAGAGGAGCTTATGGCATACTGTAAAAAGAATATTGCAAAATATGCCATGCCTTATGATATTGAATTCAGGGACGACATGCCCAAGACACTTGTAGGAAAGGTGGCCTACAGGGTTCTTGAAGAGGAAGAGACGGCACGGACGGGAGCAGACAGTCAGGCCGGTGTTTAAGGTTATTTAAGCGGTGCAATTTGATAATAATAAGAAAGACAGGTTTGTATGGATTATATTAGCATAGACAATTTGGAAGTATTTGCAAACCATGGAATGTACGAGGAAGAGGTTAATCTCGGCCAGAAATTCATGATATCGGTCAGGATGTATTTTGATGCATCTGCTGCGGGAAAAGGGGATGATCTGACGAAATCGGTTAATTATGCCGAGGTCTGCTCTGATATAACCAGATGGATGAAAACAAATACCTGCAAGCTTATCGAAACCGTTGCCGAGAGGCTTGCCAATAAACTTTTGACGGAATATGAGATCATAAGAAGTGCAGACGTTACGGTGAAGAAACCATGGGCACCGATAGGACTGCCTCTTGAGTGTGTGAGCATAACCATAACAAGGGGGTGGCATACCGTATATCTGTCCATAGGATCGAATATGGGAGACAGGCGAAAGTTCCTGACGGATGGTATAGAATACCTTAGATCAAACAGGTACATAAGAGTTTTGTCTGTCTCGGAAATAATCGAAACGAAGCCTTACGGCAATACCGATCAGGATGATTTTCTAAACGGAGCCCTTAAGCTTGAGACGCTGCTGTCTCCGGAAGAGATGCTTGAGGTGGTTCACGATGCGGAAAATGCAGCGGGAAGAGTGCGCAATGAGCACTGGGGTCCGAGAACTCTTGATATGGACATTCTTCTGTATGATGAACTCATAATAAACAAGGAGGATCTTACGATCCCCCATGCGGATATGCTAAACCGTGATTTTGTCTTAAAGCCTCTGTGCGAGATTGCACCCTATGCGTATCATCCGGTTGCAAATAAGAGAATATGCGAGCTCACGATCCCTCGTCAATAGGTGCAAATACAGTTGACTGACCGTTTCCGCCGAATGTGTAGGTCATATACGTAGTATCTTCCCTGAAGGGAGAATAGAAAGTATAGGTGGAAGTGCAATTGATATTTTCGTAATTGCCTTCCGCAATGACCATCGCTTCGCTGCCGTCCGTATTAACCCTTATAAGTGCGGGATTTTGATTGCGCTGGTAGAATATCACGCTTCCGTACACGTTAAATGTGTCAACTCTCTCATCGGTTATCTTGGTCAGCTGACCGTCCGATAACGAATATCTGTACAGTTTGTAATCGTCCTTCATATTGAGAAAATACAGGTCACTTCCGTCGGCAACGGGATTGTATACCGAGTAGTCCATATATACGCGGCCCTCGGTATCTCCGGGACGGTACACTTTGAGAGTCATGGAATCCTGTTCACAGTAATAGATATCACCGTTTATGACACATGCGGGATTAATGATCTCATCAACCGCAAGCCCCTTATCCTTGCCGTCGAGAGATGAGTGGTACAGCTGCATTCCGTTTGTGTTGTCATAGTGTTCGTAATATAGCGTGTTTCCGACCAGATTAAGTACTCCGGATGTACATTTATCCAGGCAGACAAAATCCTTCTCACCCTTTTTGATGCGGAATATTCCGCTCATTCTTCCGGCAACACCCATAAACTTCGTACCGCCGGGATCGTCGAAATAGAAGTAAATATAATCACCGCCTGCGTTGATATAGGATACCGGAACATCGGCAATCTTGACGGGATCTCTTCCGTCCGAAGTCATTCTGTACAGAGTGTGATTGTCGTTAAGATTGGCAAAATAAATGTATCCGTCGTGCTCGCAGAAAAGCCCTTTATTGTTGAGATTTCCCGAAGTATTTCCGATGGTATCCGCGGGATTATCGGGGATACGGGACAAATATTTTGCCAAAGAGACAGCGGCGATTATTCCCCCTATTACCAAAGCGGCTATGATGAGTCCGATTACTGTTTTTTTCAAGCGGATCACCTCCAAGGATATGTAAACGAATTAAATTCCCTTATAATAATTATAATTAATCCTGATGGTTTCATCAAGTTTCATCAGGTTTGCTAATATGATAAATGTTATGTTAAAATTAACATCAGTGTTCTGCAGCAGTAGAATTTTTAATGGAGAATGGTGCTGCAAAGTTTTCATAGTTGCAGGAGGATAAACGAATGAGAATACTTGTTACCGGAGGAGCCGGATACATCGGATCACATACAGTCGTATCGTTGCTTGAAAACGGATACGATGTGGTCGTTGTCGATAATCTTGTAAACGCTTCGAAAAAGAGCCTTGACAGGGTGGAAGAAATCACCGGGAAGAAGGTTGCATTTTATGAGGCCGATACCCTTGATTCCGACGCGATAAACGCTATCCTTGATAAGGAGAAAATAGATGCCTGCATTCACTTCGCAGGTCTGAAGGCTGTAGGAGAGTCGGTTCAAAAACCATGGGAGTATTATGAGAATAATATTCAGGGAACGCTTGTGCTTATTGATGCCATGAGAAAACATAATGTGAAGAATTTTATCTTCTCCTCATCAGCAACTGTTTACGGTGATCCCGAGTTTATTCCGATAACAGAAGAGTGTCCCAAGAAGGCCTGCACAAACCCTTACGGATGGACCAAGTCAATGCTTGAGCAGATACTTACCGACATACAGAAGGCCGATAACGAGTGGAATGTTATTCTGCTTCGCTATTTTAATCCCATCGGTGCTCACAAGTCCGGTCTTATCGGGGATAATCCCAACGGCATACCGAACAACCTCATGCCGTATATCACACAGGTTGCGGTCGGCAAGTTAAAAGAGCTCGGCGTGTTTGGTGACGATTATGACACGCCTGACGGAACAGGAGTAAGAGATTATATTCATGTCGTGGACCTTGCGGAAGGACACGTTAAGGCTCTTGATAAGATCAAGGAAAACTGCGGACTGAAAATATACAACCTGGGAACAGGTAACGGAGTCAGCGTCCTCCAGCTTGTTAAGGCGTTTGAGGAGTCAACGGGACAGAAAATACCATACTCTATCAAACCGCGTCGCGCCGGTGATATAGCGACGTGCTACGCATCGGCGGATCTTGCCGAGAAGGAACTGGGCTGGACGGCAAAATACGGGATCAAAGAGATGTGTGAGGACTCGTGGCGCTGGCAGTCGATGAACCCGAACGGATTCGAGGATTAGATATTTACTATTCAGGAGAAAATCATGAGCATTAAGAAAGCAATAATCCCAGCTGCGGGTCTCGGGACAAGATTCCTGCCTGCTACAAAAGCACAACCGAAAGAGATGCTTCCGATAGTCGATAAACCGACTATTCAGTACATTATAGAAGAAGCAGTGCAAAGCGGGATAGAGGATATTGTAATTGTAAACGGCCGAAACAAAGGGTCAATAGAGGATCATTTTGACAGGTCGATCGAGCTTGAGATGGAACTTGAAAGCAAGGGCAAGGAAGAACTGCTTGAGATGGTCAAGTCCATTTCGGAAATGGCAAATATATACTTTATAAGGCAGAAGAAACCTCTTGGTCTCGGACATGCCGTGTTGTCGGCGCAGAAGTTTATCGGAAACGATCCCTTTGCGGTGCTTCTCGGTGATGACGTTGTTGTTTCCAAAACACCGGCGCTCAAGCAGATGATAAATGTATATAACGAGAGACAGTCGAGTGTTATCGGGGTGCAGACTGTTCCCCATGAACTTACATACCAGTATGGTATAGTTGACGGCGAGCAGGTGGGAGACAGACTGTACAGGGTTAATGATCTGGTGGAAAAACCGTCGGTTGACAAAGCACCTTCGAATGTTGCCATACTCGGAAGATATATTTTAACACCTGATATTTTTGATTATCTCTCGAACCAGCAGACGGGAGCGGGCGGTGAAATACAGCTTACGGATGCAATAGAGAGAATGGCGATGGACTCGGATGTTTACGCATATGATTTTAAGGGACACAGATATGACTGCGGCGCGAAGATCGGCTTCATTCAGGCATGCATCGAATTCGGACTTCGCAGAAGCGAACTTCGCAGCGGTCTTGAAGAGTATATCAAAGAGCTTGCAAAGGATATCGATAAAGCAATAGACTACGACTAAACAGACTTGACAACTACAAGTTCAACATGTGTTTTGGTGACACTTACCTTTATATCATCAGCAAGGGCAACGAGGATCGATTCGCCTATTTCCGAGGAGGTCGGTCTGCTTTCGTTATAAGACCATTCATAATCATTATTACCGGGATTGCTCTCGTCGGTTGTACGCAACCCTATAATAACCCTTTCCCATAACTTTTTAGGAAGGGAATTGTTTGCCTCATTCTTACCGGAAGAGGACAGCGCAAGGAGACGTACCCTTTCCGCGCTTCCTATGTCGGCTTTGAGGCTAAGATGTATCCTGTACTTAAGACCGCTTCCTTCAATCCACAGTTTTGCTTTTGTGTCATCAACTATATTCTCCATTATCCCGATCAGTTCCTCGGTCATAAGAGTTAACTGATTCCCGGCTTTCTCATCGAGACGCTGCATAGAGACGAAAGAGCGTACCATTTCAACAGCTTCGTTGAGATTCTTTTTGCCGGGGGAGATCACTATCGTATCGGTTCTGAACAGCCGCTTTGACGGACTCTTCTTCTTGCCCGAAGCCGCAGGAATATTATCGGAAGGCGCTGTGTTATCACGCTCAACAACATTGACAAAGTTGTAGGGAATCTCTATGCCGTGATCCTTGAATGCCTTGTTAACCCGCAGATTCATGTCTGTTGTAGCAACATAAAAGCTTGTAGTGTATGGTATCCATATCGTAGTTTCAAGTATAAGAGCGCTTTCCCCATATTTTAGAAAATATACCGGACCGGAATCCTCGCTGATGCCGTTTCTCTCAACGGGAAGAGTATATGGACTTGCAACGACACAGTCTCTTATGACATCCATGGCAAGTTGTACATCCGTATCGTAGCTTACTGAATAAGTAAGGTGTACGCCTATTCGCTCTGTGCCTTTTGTCGTATTTGTTATAGTTTTGGAATTGAGTTCGCTGTTGGGAATCGTAACCCTGTATTCATCGTATATCATAATAACGGTGTGACGGAGGGTAATATCGATTACTATTCCGGGCTCCATACCTTCAATGATTATTCTGTCGCCTATCTCAAAAGGCTTGTTTACACTGATAAGGAATCCGCATATGAGATCCGCGATAGCGGTCTGCCCGGCAAAACCAAGAATGGCAACAATAAGAGCGGATCCTTTCCAAAATGTTGAACGAAGGTTCATTGAAGGATTGAAGACTTCAATTATGTTCACAAGACACAGGACAATAACTGTCAGCGTAAACAGCCTTCTCAAGAAACGTCTGTGAATCCTGTCGCTTTTAAGATCCTTTTTCCTGAATATAATACGCAAAGCGATAAGCAGTACTATGCTTATCGCTATTGTAAGTATCAAATGTATTATCACTTCGGGGGTGAGCAATTTGTTATTCATTACAGTATCTCCCAATTAGTATTAATTCGTGGTCTGATCTGACTCAATTAAACATATTTTAACAAATTTCCACACTATTGGGTATACGCTTTATTCACCGGATTCATTAATGCTGTCTGTATTGCCGTCTCGGATACCATTTTTTCCTCCTCGTCCCATGCCTCCTATACCTCCCTGAGAGGCTTCACCGTATGTTGTTGCAATCTCGTCAAGAGTAATGGTTTCGCTGCTTTCTCCAACCGTTATGGTGTAGTCGTTGCCTGCTGTCATTGAAGGGTGGCTGACAGTTACGGCAGAGTAGGAGTAGGGTACTTCCCAGCTAAGTATTATATTTCCGTCCGAGTCACTAACGGTAACAGGAGTGCCGCTTTGAGCCTCTTCGTCAAACATATAGAGTATTGATCCCTGGGTTGAGGTCCGGCTGAATGCTTCGGCCATGGAAGACGAAGCACAGGCAATAACGCTACCACCGCTTATTTCGCAGACTCCGCCGCTTTCGCTGCCGTAATCTATTGCGTTGTTGCCGCCGGTCCCTGTAAGGCTGATCAATATATTCCCACCGGTAATGATAATGTCTCCGTTTGAATCAAGTCCGTCGGAATCTCTTCCCGAACTGTTGAGGATCGTGATGTTTCCGCCGGATATATGAATCCATGTTTCTTCTTCGGTTTCGTTTTCGGTATCGGAGCCGGATTCGGATTCACCTGCCGTATTTGTGGACGGCATCTTTACATCGGGTTGTGATTGGGCACCGCCGTCTTCGGGAGGCTGGGGGAATTCCCCTTGTCCGGGCCTCTTTTGCTTGAAGTCTTCGGGTGGCTCTGCACCGGGCTCAAAATCAGTGTTGGGATTTGACTGCATTCCGCCACGGAAATTGCCGCCCATGCCGCCTGTGCCGCCCATGCCGCCGAATCCGCCGCTTCCGCCGTTTGCGTTGATTCCGTCATCGGTGCATTCTATTGACAGCTCTCCGTCTGTGATCTCAACGGTAACGGCTTCTATTCCTTCATAGCATCCCAAAATGTTAATTGTTCCGCCGGCTATAAGAACGGATTCGCCTCCGTTTATACCGTCATCTGCGGCGTTTATAGTAAGGGTTGCATTTATTATATTTACACCATCGTTAGCGTGTATTCCGTCCTGTGGAGCGTTGACGGTTATATTGCCACCGGCTATGACAAGCTTGTCGTTACAGTCTATCCCGTGCTTATATGCGGCTGTTATAGTAAGAGAACCATTGCCGTTTACAGTCAGGTCATCGTGAGAGAAGACTGTACCGCCGGTATTATCCGATAAAGCACTTTCGGAGTATTCGCTGCCGCTTTCAAAAGAATTATCGGTATCTTCGGCAAGAGTTAAGAACACTTTATCCGCCTGATTGACTCTGAATGCCGCGTCATTACCGCAATAGACACTTACACCGGCAAGTCTTATAAACACCTTGGAAGAGTCATATGCATCCACAATGATGCTTCCGTTTGAAAGTGTGCCGGAGACAACATATTTTCCTGCATTTGCTATCACAACATTTCCGTCATTTTGGTATGCACCGTCTCCGGATATTTCGGCCGAATCGCCATTAAGTGTGATGACTGTTGCCCCGGTATCGTCCCAGTCGGAATCCATATCGTTGCCTGTAAAGCCGGACGGGGCTTCGTAGCCCTCGCTGTCTTCATCCACAATCTTACGAATCCCCAGTTTTTCTCCGAACATAAAAAGGGTGGTTATGATCAGCGCAATTACCGTAACAATCACGCATATTCTGTCAAAATATTTGCTGGTAGACATACATTACCCCATATAATCTCCGTTGTAAGTAACAAGAACCGCACTTCTAATACCGTCTGTATCGGCAAGTATATTGATAAAATCGGTATTATCGTCCTTAAGTCTGACTTCGAGATTCAGCTCGATCTCGCCTTTTTGAGCAGACTTGCTTTTAACCGTGCATTTCTTTGTATGCTGTTTGAGAAAATCCACAGCTCTTTCTTCGCTCGCATGCCCGTCGCATCTTATTACAACTATGTAAGGATTACTCGTATCTTTCCTGTTGGCAAATATCAGCAGAATAATACCGATAAAGATACTTCCGAACACTGCGAGGGGTATCATGCCGGCGGCAAGAACTATTCCGGCTGCAATGGCCCAGAACAAAAAAGCGATGTCCATAGGCTCCTTTATAGCGGTTCTGAATCTTACGATGGAAAGAGCACCAACCATACCAAGGGAGAGGACAACGTTACTTGTTACCGCCAGAATCACAAGATTGGTTATCATTGTAAGTGCCACAAGAGTAACTCCGAAACTTGATGAGTACATTACTCCGGCATATGTTTTTTTGTAAACAAAGAATATGAACAGCCCAAGGGCAAAGGCGAGGGACAGGGATAATACAATGTCCAGAGCGCTTACCGCTGTTACGTTTTCAAGATAGCTTGATTTGAAAATATCACTGAATGTCATTTGGTTTACCCGGCAAATAAGATTGCCCATCCTTTCTTAAATGGTTGTCATTTGATTGATGTTACGGATCATCCGTATAGTCTGCACTGTGCGTATTTGGAAAAAGCTGTTACATGTCGTCCGCGTACGTTCACACAGTCTCTTATTATTGAGGGGAGAAAATCATCCCACTTCACTTCGAGTATGATGGTTTTGTCTCTTACGGCTTCAACAGTAATGCAGTCCGGATTCAGAAAATCGGTTCCCGTAAGACCTGTTCTTATGTCATAGTCAAACGTTACCCTGACATTTCCCGGCGCATATACATAAGGCTCCCGTTCATAATCCACGATTGTTTTCGGACGCAGCCGCTGATAGATCATTTTGCAGTAGAGCTCCTGTATAAGAGGATTCTCGTCGTCACGCATGAATTCGATATCACCGGAAATGATCTTTTGGACCTGATCCGCAGAAAGTCTTGCGGAATATTTTGTGCCAAGCCCGTTAAGCCGGCTTTTCTTTTCGAGATTTATGACAGAAGTATCATAGTTGTAATATCTGATCCTGAACTTCTCCCGACCGTTAACCCCGTCTATTTTTTCCCGAAGGGCTTTGTCATCAGGATTATCGAAATAAAGGCTTCTGATGTGGTACTTTCCGCCCTTTGCATGAGGATCGGAAATGGCAACGGCACTAAGTCGCTGCCTTATTGCAAGCAGATCCGAATAATTGATCTCGTGCTTCCATTCATGTCTGTATCGCTTGTCTATTTTGTTCACCTCCTGACCTGTATTGGCTTTTTTGAGATGATAAAGATAATTTGTGTAAAAAATGTGATTAAAAAATGATGAAAATATGATAAATAATACCATATTTGACTTGACTGATGTAACCATTGTCGCATAAAATTAATAAAGCAAAATTTTTAAGTATTACGCATGGAGGTTGCTGTATGAATATTAAAAAGGAACAAAACGGAAGCGAGTTGAATGTCGCTGTCGAGGGAAGACTTGACACTATCACGGCACCCGAACTGGATGCAGAACTTACAACCGCACTTAACGGAATAGAAAAGCTTGTATTTGATTTTTCAGAGCTTGAGTACATTTCGTCCGCAGGACTTCGCGTGCTTCTGTCGGCACAGAAGGTTATGACAAAGCAGGGCGGTATGGTAATCAGAAACGTCAAGCCCGAGATCATGGAGATATTTGAAGTTACCGGTTTTGTGGATATACTGGATATTGAAAACTGAAACGGGTAATAAACGGATATTTTATTTTGCAAAAGCGGGACTGTCGCCGGACAATCTCGCTTTTGAAGTGTTTTGTGGCTCTTTGTGGCCGGAAAGGGTACTATCGGATGATCAATTCGGCAGATGAACTGTTTGACAGGCTTACCGGAAAGGGTGTTGTTATATCGGACGCTGAAAAGGATGCGATCAGGAGAAGTTCCGGGATTTACAAGATGTCTGTATCGGATTACTATTTCGATCTTATTGACTGGAATGACATTAACTGTCCGATACGTAAACAGTGTATCCCATCGGGAGATGAACTGGTCAATCCCGACAACTATGCCCCGGATCCTCTTAATGAGAAAAAGTATGAGCATGTTCCTTTTCTAGTTCACAAATACAGATCACGTGCGGCCTTTATGTGTTCCAATTCATGCTTCATGACCTGCAGGCATTGTACCAGAAAGAACACGGTGATGAACAGTGAAGTATGTACGAGGGAGGCAGTTCCCGCAGCACTTTCCTATGTCAGGGAGCATACGGAGATAAATGATATTCTCATAACCGGCGGCGATCCTTTTGTACTCCCGTTGGAATTGCTCGAAGAATATATAAAAGGTTTCAGATCGGTGCCCTCGGTCAACACAATAAGGATAGGGACAAGGGCGATCGTAACCGATCCGGAAAAGATAACGGATGAGTTGTGCGATATGCTGGCTAAGTATCATCCGATCTGGGTGTTTACACAGTTCAACCATCCGAAGGAAGTTACGGCCGAAGCAAAATCCGCCTGTGAAAGATTACTTGCAAGAGGAATACCTCTCGGTAATCAAAGCGTTCTGCTGAAAGGGATCAACAATGATGTTGATATTCTTGAGGAACTATATACAAAGCTTATCGGTATACGTGTGCGGCCGTATTACCTGTATCTTTGCGATCATGTGGCCGGAACCGCGCATTTTGCGACAGATTACACGGAGGGAGTTGAACTTGTTGAAGAACTCAGGTACAGACTTCCTGGATATGCACTTCCGAGATTCATCATTGATGCGGATGGTGAAAACGGCGGAAAAGTATCGATAGAAAAAAATCATGTTCTGAAGGAAACAGACGATTATCTGCTTCTGCCGGGTTCGTCAGAAGAGACAGTCACAAAGTTTGTCAGGTAAGGATATTAATATAAGGATAAGGTTAAAAGAAAAATGAAGGTCGGTTTGACGTTTGATCAGGCATCGGATTACGGAATTGAAGAGGGCAGTATGGTTTTTGCCGATTTCTGCTACCCGGGTGAAGTAGAGTGGATGGCGGGAGCAATAAAACGTATAGGATTTACCCCGGTCCTGATAGGTAATATGTACAGACTGAATGAGATGATCAAGTCGGATACTCTTGACTGTGATATCATCCTTGTCTGCGATGAGGGGATAATGTCTAGAAACCGTGAAGCTATCGTACCTGCAATTTGCGAATTGAATAAGATCCCGTATATAGGCAGCGATGCTTACTGCATGGGATTGTCGCAAAACAAATACCACTCGAAACTGGTTGCCGAGTCACTCGGAATAAGATGTCCGAAAGGGATATACGTTGAATACGATCCCAATGAGGCAATAAACTGCGACAGCATAAAGTATGAACTGGGGATACGCAACCTTAATTATCCGCTCATAGTAAAACCGAACGAAGAGGGCTACAGTATGGGTGTCTTCATTGTCCGGTCCGATAAAGAGCTTGCCGAAGCTATCCGGTATAACTTTGAAAACTATAAAGAGCCGGTCCTTGTTGAGGAGTTCATATCCGGAAGGGAGCTTTTCATCCCGGTGATCGGTAACGGAAAAGACGCGTATACCCTTCCTGTAGGAGCTGTGATGGCAGAAGGCGGAGCGGATATTGAACTGTTTTCGCTTGAGGAAAAGCATAGGGATGTTTTTCACTATGAGATAGCGACCCTTTCGGATGAAGTCAAACGGAAAATATCGGCCAGTGCGCTAAAACTGTACCGGCATATGCTCTGCCATGACTTCGGGCGCCTTGATTTTCGCCTTGACAGGAACGGTGAGCCGGTTCTCATTGAGATCAATCCGAGACCCGGTCTTATGAGCGGTGGTCCGTTTGAACTCTGTGCAAGGGAAATAGGCAGGACATATGATGAAGTGTTAAAGGAGATAATCCTAAACGGTGCCGCAAGGTACGGGATAAAAGAGTAAGGTAAGATGAGCAGGAAGAGAAGTGTTCTTTTTCAGGTTATCATAATAGTATTTATATTTGCGGTCATTTATCTGGCATCGATACTTAATTCATTTGCATTCCGGTCAAATACAGTGGAAGCCTGGACGGAAAACACCGCTGCTGTGCTTGAGATGGTAATGGAGAGAAGTGAGTACGGACTCAAGTATGGGCGGGAGCTTAAGAACTATTATGATATAGATACGGTATTTGATGATATATCCCAATACTGTGAGACGGATAAAGCATTTATAACAGATATCAACGGAGATAGACTCTACGGGGAAGAGCCCCCCGGGGATATAACGGAACGAATCGCAAACCTTGTCCGGTCGGGCGACAATACGATCATTTACGAATCGGACAAAGACCAATACATACTACACGCCATATCGGGAAAAGAAGATACAGAGGGCTATGTGGGAATCCATTATCCGACAGACCGAACTGCCGGTATTTCAGCCCCTTACGAGCGCAGAATACTTGTCAGCGCTCTTGTTGCTTCTGTTGCCGGTGCTCTTGTGTTTGAACTGCTGTTTCACTTTATAAAGCATCTGTATGACCGGAAAAAACTCCGGATCATAGTCGTGGCGACTCTTATCGCGGTAAGTATCGGAATGATCATATCAACATATTCTGTTCTAAAAAGCGGATATACATTTCTTGCGGAAGATGTCAGTGCACGGGTTCTTGAACAGAACAGATCAAACATCAATAATCTGATCGAAAACGGGATAAGGTACAGCGATATTGATGATGCTGCCGGATACTACAAAAGAATATCAGAAAAAAGCGAGCAGATCGATTCCCTGCGGCTCTCCCGCGTGCCTGATGATTCGGGAGCATGTATCAAGCTTGAGACGGATGATTCAGGTGAAGAGTATTATCTTATCTCTACGGTTTCACAAGAATATATACGGGACAAGATCAATTCCGCGCTTCTCAATGTTGTGGTAACGATAGTTACCGCATTGATGCTTTCAGCGGAGGTGATAGGCTTTCTTGTTGATGTTTTGACTGGCGAAGCCAAAAACAGAAGGACACTTGTTGATAATTCCGCTCACAGGACTATAGAGTCCATCGGCGTGGTCAGGGGAATCTCATTTTTCTTTGCCAGTTTCCGCTTTATGGCGGTGGCATTTATGTCTATTGTCCTGGCGGAAATATATGAACCCGTCACATTATTCGGATACACTCTTCCCAAGGAGATACTGATGTCGCTTCCGATGTCTGCACAGGTTTTTATATCTATGATCACATCATACATTTCGGGGTCTGTTGTTAATAAACGTGGATGGAAAAGTGTAACGATAGCCGGTATTGCGGTTATGATAGCCGGAACGGCAGCATCCGCATTTGCAACAAAACCCGTTCCTTTTATTATCGCACAGATGATCATGGGTATAGGGCTGGGATTTGCCAAAATGGGGATCGATATATACTCGATAGTCGTATCATCCGAGGCTGATATGACCCAATATACGGCGGGAGCGAACGCGGCGATAATTGTAGGCTATTCGTGTGCCGCATCTATAGGAGCGCTTATCGCTTCTACTTTCGGATATTCCGGAGCATATATGGTAATGGGACTGATCGGCATTTCGGTACTTGTAATTATGATTCTGTTCGGAATGAATGTCGCACCGAGGAGTGAAGTAGCCGAAGAGGCAGCCGATGATGTTATCGAGTGGGCTCATAAGGGGCCTGATATAAGATTTGGTGTATATATTCTGTGTGTGATAGTACCGTATTATTTTATCATGATGTTTGTCGATTATTTCTTCCCGGTCTATTCAAACAGCGTCGGAATAACGACGGACGTAATAGGACTCGTTATGATGATAAACGGTATCGGAACAGCATACCTTGGAGCGGTATTGTGTCCGAAATTATCCGCAAAATATTCGCCGGCACATCTGATGCCTGTGCTTCTTGTGATACTGTCAGGAGTGATATTGATATTTGCATTCAAGAATATGGTATTATTTGCGATCCTGGTAGTATTTATGATTGGGACGGCGGATGGGATCATGCCGAGTATACAGTTCGAATATGTGTATAAGCTTCCTTTTTCCAAGAAAAAGGGGTTTTCAAAAGCACTCGGTATTGAAGGGTTTTTCAGTAACCTGATAGGTGCCATAGCTCCTGTCATATTCGGCGTAGTTATGATATATGGAAGTGGCGGGCTTGCTGTAGTCAGCGTTGCAGTGCTTGCTCTGTCTGCTCTCTTCTGGCTTGTAAACAGCAAAAACCGTAATAAGGTCAAGGAACAGTTATGACAAAATTCTATTCTAAAAGATCATTTTGGCTCACTATAATACCGGCGATCGCGGTAATGATTTTTACAGCGTTGTCGATGTGTTCTGATACCGCTGCCATGATCACGCCAAGGTCTGATGCTGTCAAGGACAAGATCAGGATAGGGTACTGTCAGGATGGTGATTACTACGAGTTCGATTATGAAATATTTCAGATCGGAAAGGGGCTTGCCGAAAATGGTATGATATCTTCGGATAAACTGGATTCACTTCGGCAGGGAGATAGTGCTCCTACTGTATGGAGTGCATTGTCCGACGCAAAAAGCAGTTGTCTTACTTTTGTTCCTGAAGCCTATTTTGATATCGCCTCGGATGATTTTATGAAATTGGATGATGAAGAGATTCAAAATAAACTTGCCGACAGGATTGCGGAGTATGATATCGATCTTATGATCACTATGGGAACAAGCGCCGGCTGTGCAGTCCGGGATGCGTGCCCCGTTCCTTATATGAATTTTATTGCAAGTGATCCGATCGAATCGAAGATCACCGGAGGTGAGGAATACTCCGGAAACAACAGGGCATGGGCACATGTCAGCACGGGAGTCGAGGAAAGAGCCTTGACGGTTATGAAGGATATATTCGGTGCAAGATCAGTCGGTATAGTATATAATAATACGGAAGAAGCATATATATACAGCGGTGCGGCAAGTGTCGATGAGTTTGCAAAAGCAAACCGGATAAAGGTGATGAAACAGTTTGTCAGGGATTATGATGACTATTCATCGGAGGCTTACGAAACGTACAAAAATGACTTGCTTGCGGCACACAGAGTGCTTGCAGACAGTGGAATAGACCTTTATATACTGACCACAACGGGACTCGAGGCGGATGATTTTTATGAAACATTAGAGCCTTTTGTCGATAAGGGGATCCCGGTATTTTCGATCAACAGCACAGAGGATGTCAGGTTTGGAGCCCTTGCAGCTGTTGAGATGTTTGATTACGAAAACATTGGGAGGTTTGCGGCAGCTAATATCAGTGATTATTATAACGGGGTAAGTCTTTCAGAAATACCGCAGGTATATGAGACCGCGCCGTTCCTTGTGCTAAACAGTGACACTTTGCACCGGACGGGAGTAAAACTGTCGCTGGATGCGCTGATCTCTGCAAGCACGATATATCCAAAATATACGGGAGAATAGAATGAAGCATTTAGGACTCAAGGGAAAAGTAGTACTTATAGCGATCGTTGCGATGACAGCGCTGACTGCTGTATTGCAGGCAATCGGTTATTACCAGTTCAACCAAAACGTTTATTCCAATTATGTCAAATATGCGACTTCCGCTGTTAACGAAGCGATCATCATACTTGATAAGTATTCTGTCGGAGATGCCGTTGTAAAGGGCGAGATGGATGACAATTACGAGAAGGCTAGACTTGAACTGAATGAGATCAAGACATCTGCCAATATCGAGTATCTGTATGCCGTCTATTTTGAAGATATTGAGGATATTAAGAGCGCGTGCTATGTCATAAATGCCAAATCGGAGGAAGAGCTGGCAGAAGCGGGGTCTGATGCGGATATATACAGCTATCTGGGTGACCCGTGCGAGGAGGACGGATTCGAGGAAGTTAATCTGCGCGTATTTCAAAATGCTCTCAGGAATGATATACCCGGGATCATAGAGCAGACGAGTGATACACCCGAGTACGGACAGCTCCTTACATGCTGCGAGGTGGTTCATGACAGTAACGGCAGGCCGGTAGCGATACTCGGAGTTGATACTGATATCAACGAGATAAAAAAGGATCTTCACACATACCTTAATACATCCAGTCTGTTTGCGGTATTGATCACGGCACTATTTATTATCATCTTTGTAATCACTACCGACAGGAAGATAACAAAACCGGTACGCAAACTATCGGAGAACACGGCTTCATACGTTAAGCTTATGAAGGATGCGGTATCTCCCGAGGATCTTGTTTACGACAAGGTCAGAATAAGGTCAGGGGATGAGATACAGGATCTTTCAAAGAGCATCTCCAGAATGGCGGATGAGATCAAGGCTTACATGATAAACCTAGAAACAGTCATGGCCGAGAAGGAGAGGATCGGTGCGGAACTAAACGTAGCGACTCAGATACAGGCCGATATGCTGCCGAGGATATTTCCACCGTTTCCCGACAGACATGAGTTCGATATATATGCTTCTATGACGCCGGCAAAAGAAGTCGGCGGAGATTTCTACGATTTCTTCTTTATTGATCATGACCATCTTGCACTTGCTATTGCTGATGTATCCGGGAAGGGTGTTCCTGCCGCACTGTTTATGGTCATTGCCAAGACGCTTATTAAAAACCGTGCGCAACTGGGCGGATCGCCGTCAGAGGTTCTGGCATATGCCAACGAACAGCTGTGTGAGGGGAACGATGCGGAACTGTTTGTTACGGTATGGCTTGCGATAATCGAGATCTCAACAGGCAGAGGAATTGCTGCAAATGCGGGACATGAACATCCGGCGCTGATGAGGGCAAACGGAGAATTTGAACTTGTGAAATACCGTCACTCTCCGGCTGTTGCCACATTCCCCGGCCTGACTTTTAAGGAGCATGAATTTGAACTTAATCCGGGAGACAAGCTGTTTGTGTATACAGACGGCGTTACGGAAGCTACTGATTCAAATAATGTTCTTTTCGGAGAAGAGAGACTTGTAGCCTCGCTTAATCGCGAGAAAAACATTACCCCGGATAAGCTGATAGAAAACGTCAAGGCAGATATCGATGAATTTGTCGGAGAGGCACCGCAGTTTGATGATATTACCATGTTAAGCATTACATGGTATGGGAAACAGTGACCAAAGCTTTATACTGGAGTGCATTTATAAAACGTTTTTTTCGGAAAGGATGTCAGGATATGGAACAGAAGATGACAATTGAAGCCGCGGTATCAAATCTTGATGAGGTTTTGCAATTTGTGGATACGATGCTTGAAGAGGCGGGATGTGGTATGAAAACACAAATGCAGATCGATGTTGCGGTCGAGGAGATATTTGTTAATATAGCCCATTATGCGTATGCTCCGCAGAAAGGTGATGCAACGATTTCGGTAGACATCGATCCGGATAAAAAGTCTGCTGTTATCACCTTTTGTGACAGCGGCAAAAAGTTTGATCCTCTGGCCAAGCCTGATCCTGACACAACTCTGTCTGCCCAGGAGCGACAGATCGGCGGACTGGGAATATATATGGTCAAGAAAAGCATGGATGATGTGACTTATGTCAGGTCTGACGGGCAGAATATCCTGACTCTGTACAAGAATTTTTGATTATATGCTTGACGAATGCGCCGGCGGAACTTAATATGTAATTGAATCTGATGCGGATATTTCATATCCCGCCTGTTTCGGGCGCCAATTTCCGTTTTTACACAGAAATATTAAAAATCATGTTGACAAAATCGAACAGATGTTTTATGCTCCTGTATAGAACAAATGTTCTAGTCAGGGGTATATGTAATTGCAAAGGAGAATCATATGGAACGCGAAGAAAAGTTAAAAGCATTGGATGCGGCACTCGCACAGATTGAGAGACAGTTCGGAAAGGGTTCGGTCATGAAGCTGGGCGATCCCGGGACGCAGATGAACGTTGAGACGATTCCGACAGGATCGCTCAGCCTTGATATAGCTCTCGGACTCGGAGGTATTCCCAAAGGAAGGATTGTTGAGATATACGGTCCCGAGAGCAGCGGTAAGACTACGGTTACTCTTCATATGATCGCTGAGGTTCAAAAGCGCGGCGGAATCGCAGGATTCATTGATGCGGAGCATGCGCTTGACCCGGTATATGCGAAGAATATAGGTGTTGATATCGACAATCTGTATATATCCCAGCCTGATAACGGAGAACAGGCACTGGAGATAACCGAGACAATGGTCAGATCCGGAGCGATCGACATCGTTGTTGTTGACTCTGTTGCGGCTCTTGTTCCGAAAGCGGAAATAGACGGAGAGATGGGAGATTCCCATGTGGGACTTCAGGCAAGGCTTATGTCCCAGGCACTCCGCAAGCTTACGGCAGTCATCAGCAAGTCTAACTGCACTGTAATATTTATCAACCAGCTTCGTGAGAAGGTGGGTGT
>DGUG01000154.1 GCA_002394535.1 Lachnospiraceae bacterium UBA4316 | reverse complement strand
GCTCAACAAACCTTGTTTGTTCATCAGTAAACGTAGGATCAACAAGATGCGGAATTGATATGGATGCGGTCAGGCTGATGGGGCAGATAATCAAGGAAACATCGGAGAAGTCGGATATAGGGTGTGCCAAGCTTGTAGTATTCTGTAATGCTCCGGATGATAATCCGTTTATGGCAGGTGCTTTCCACGGTGTGACAGAAGGTGATGCCGTGATCAATGTGGGAGTATCCGGACCCGGAGTAGTTAGACGCGCGGTTGCCGATACTAAAGGCAAGGGTTTCGAAGAGTTGTGCGAGACGATCAAGAAGACCGCATTTAAAGTAACGCGTGTCGGTCAGCTTGTTGCCAAGGAAGCATCAAGGCGTCTTAATGTCCCGTTCGGCATAGTTGATCTTTCCTTGGCACCTACTCCCGCGATCGGAGATTCCGTTGCGGATATTCTGTGTGAAATGGGTCTTGAGAAGGCCGGAGCACCGGGAACTACAGCTGCCCTTGCACTTCTAAATGATCAGGTTAAAAAGGGCGGCGTAATGGCAAGTTCATATGTCGGAGGATTGTCGGGGGCTTTTATTCCCGTATCCGAAGACCAGGGAATGATCGATGCGGCTGAAGCCGGAGCACTCACCATCGAAAAACTTGAGGCCATGACATGCGTATGTTCGGTAGGCCTTGATATGATAGCCATACCCGGAGATACAAGTGCGGCAACTATTTCAGGCATCATAGCCGATGAGATGGCAATAGGAATGGTCAATCAGAAAACCACCGCAGTAAGACTGTGTCCCGCAAAAGGTAAAAATGTGGGAGACACGGTGGAGTATGGAGGACTGTTGGGGCATGCGCCCATAATGGCGGTCAATAACTTTTCATGTCAGGAGTTTATTAACCGCAAAGGACGTATTCCGGCACCTATACACAGTTTTAAGAATTAGGGAGAACAGCCTGCGCAAGTTACTGCCATTCAATGGTGTACTCGTTACCGGTAACCGTGATGTGTGCACATCTTCCCATTAGGAGCGGATAGTTTGTATCCCCGTGCCCTGACGGGAATCCGAAGGCAACCGGGACATTTATATCTGTCAGGAATTCACGTCTTATCATATCGGCAACCGATTCGTATTTGCCACCTCTTGTGGCTCCGAAATTACCGGACCCGTCCGCCGGAAGTCCTGTCCACTCACCGAAGATAATAGCCGAGGCATTGTCCAGAACACCGTAATGTTTTAATATTGTAAGATAGCGATGGAGGTGCTGGATATCTTCACCTACGTCCTCAATAAACAGTATATAAGGCTCATTTATTTTAGTGCAGTCGTATTCTGTATTAAGCACAGATGTAAAGGTGGAAAGATTGCCACCTATCAGGACGCCTGTAGCATCACCGTCCACTCCGGGCTCGGCGGAAGTGCACTTGTAGACAGGAATCCTTCCCTTTAGCATATTATATTCGGCTTTGGCGCATTCTGTCGGAAGAGACGTAAAGGTTGCACTCATACATCCGTGAACCGACTCAAGAGAAGATGCAGTCCATGCGGAATGATATACAGTAATATCACTGTAGCCGATGATCGGCTTGTTTGCCTGTTTTATAATATCAAGAGGAACACTGTCCATAACCTGCGAAGCGCCGTAGCCGCCCCGTACGCAGAAAATCGCTTTAATCGAAGGGTCGGACAGAGCCCATTCGAAATCATCAATTACATCATTAAGTGTTCTTGTGTCGGGACTTACATACTTCCCCTCCACAGGTTCAAAGCCCCAGTCTCTTAGACCTTCGATTGTATCATCAACCTGTTTACGGCTGGGAATGGCAGAGGGGGAGAGCACGGCAACCTTATCACCTGCTTCAAGAAAATATGACCGCTCATTTGCCGGAATACTGTTATAACCGGTTATCTCACATTCGGTGTCTACCCCTTCATCTATTGTATCTTCCCGGGGAGAAAGAGAGGCTATGTAGGCATTTACTCTGTCTTCCACGTTTTGTTGCAGATTTCTGTAGAAAAACTGATAATCATAAATGTGATACGCACCATCGGGAAGATTGGGGATAACAGGAGGGTAATCAGACGGATCAATATCCGTGACTTTAACGACTCCCCGATCTTCGTCTATATAGCATCCGCACAGATTACGCTGAGCTTTTTTAATCTGTCCGCTGTAGTCGGTAAAGCAGGCGCCAATATTCTCTTCTTTGGAGGCGGGCGTACTGTCTGTTTTCCAATTGAGCGGATTGATTGAATATGATTTTGTCCCCGCGGGAGTGATAAATGTTTCAAAAACCTCGGGATCCTCACAGTCAAAGCTTATAACCACTCCGGTATCTGTAGCGCCTGTTGCAGGTTTTATCTGGGGGTATTTTTCCACAAGATCACGGGTACACGGCCATCCTAATGCGTATACAGCCACAAGACGGTCGGCAAGGCTGCTGTCGTCAAAGTATTCTTCAAGAAGGCGGTAGCACATGTCCGCACCCTGAGAAAAGCCTGCAAGAATAATCGGGCGGTCATTGTTCTCGTTTTCAAGATAATAAGAAAAGGCATCGGAAACATCTTCGTATGCAGTTGCAAGGTAGGGTTCCCATTCGGATGCACCAAGACCATAAACCTTCAACGAGGCCTGCCTGTAAAAGGGTGCAAACATTCGCGTACTGCCTTCGTAGATGCCGCGTTCCATGTTTAGTGCGCCAATGAAGTTTTCTTTTATAGTCTCATCATCCATTGACATATTATACTCATCTTTGGTGTCAACAGTCGGACATATTATAAACAGGTCAGCAGGTTTGTCATCCCCGGCTTCGTAGTATGCCCAGTTATTCTTATCCGAATAATCAATGGTTGAAGATTCATTGCCTGTTTTGCCGGTATTATTGTTGATGGTGATGTTATAATTACATCCAGTCAGAATCATACAGCATAAGATACATGCTTCCACCATATATTTTCTTATATTATTTCCGTGCATCATGTCAGACTCCTTCCAACCATTATCGTATTTTACAAAACCGAAAGTGAAACTGATTTTAACTTGTATATCATAGCACATATATTTGATCATTTGGGTTCAAATTTGACAAGGTGAGGACCGGGTTTGTGCACGGTCTAATGCATGAATTGACTGACAAACCGGCAATAATGGTGTATACTTGATATGTTGCATTTTAATCAGAGGAGATACCGAATATGAAAAAAATCGTTACATTACTTGTTGGTGCAGTTGTTGTCACAGCGCTTACAGCCTGTACCGGAAACATTACAGTTAATAATAAGAGTGCCGATGATGGCCAGACTGCCACGGAGGAGACCGTAAAGGACGAGGATGCAGTAGATGTTGAAGAGGCTCAGCCTGAAGATGCTCAGGCAGCAGAAGAGACTGAACCCGCAGATGAAGCAGTAGATGAATCGCCTTATGATGATCCGAAATCTTTACCGTTATACAAATATCAGGGAGATGATGAATATCTTGGTGTGATAAGCGACTATATGATCGCTGAGGCTATGGAGATGAACGGGGAAAATGCAGCTGATGTGTATATTCCCTATTCGATCGTTGCTCATACGGATGACAGAAACCCGGATGATATTCTTGTGTACGGATCATTCAACAGATGCGGATATAACCTTCTGAATTCTACTCTTGTGGCTGTAAGCGGTTCATGGGATGCCGGCATATTCCATTTAAAGAAGACGGGCGACGGAGATTACAAGGTTACAGGCGCAGATCTCCCGATGACCGAGCAGGAAAGTATTAAACTTTTTGATCCGCTTCCGGGTTTGTATAACAAATTAATGGCAACCCTTGACGAAACAGGAGATGAGCTGCGGCAGGAAGAGATTGCCAAATATATCAATACAAACGGATTGTATATCACACAGTGGCAGGAATATGGCTATGCACCGAAGCCTGTACTGAATGCGCCCCCGACACCGGAGGAGGAGAATTTCTATACTCACACGAGTCAGATGGGCTACAGCCTGACATATGATCTTCGGAAATTTTCATATGGGGGTGACGATACCGGAGAATCATACTTGAAGATTGAGCCTGATGCTACCTGGACCGGAACAACAATGAAGGTAAATAGTTTTGACACAGAAGATGCCGGGGAGGCCATTGCCGAAGCTCTGTCATTTACTGATGCAGAGACTTTTGATATATCTGATTCAGTAATCGGTGATAATATTTCATGCAAGAGAGCGGTTTATGATGAGGATATTTCTGACGGCCGTATATTCAGATATATTTGTTATGCCGTTCCGGCCGGAGATAAAACGATCACCATATATCTTACAACTGCTGTCCAAGAAGGTGTATCCGAGCTTACGGTTGAGGAACTGGAGAAGACATTCGAGGAGACACTCAAAACCTTTACCGTGTTGTAGAATGCAGAGGAGAAAATGACAAGGAGGACCGACGATGGATATTCAGTATCTGTTGTGGCTACAGGAAATTAGAAATGCAACGGGTGGAGCATTTGATGAGTTTTTTAATGCTCTGTCCAAGTTTGCGGTGGATATCATGCCCTTTTTCCCGTTCGTTGTGTTCTGGTGTGCGGACAAGAAATGGGGGTACCGCTTTATAACTACATGGGGGATCGGAGAGATATTAAACGGCATCATCAAGCTTACGGTATGCGCTTATCGACCATGGATAAGATCGGATCTTATTGAACCGGCCGGAGATTCCAAGGTGGCGGCGACGGGTTATTCGTTTCCGAGCGGACACACTATGGTTGCCACTGTAACATACGGGACAACTGCTGTATGGCAGAAAGATAAAAGAAGATGGATTTCCATCCTTTGCGGCATATTGATCGTACTGACCGGTTTTTCAAGGAACTACCTTGGAGTACACACCCCACAGGATGTGGTGATAGGTTTATGTGAATCAGTAATTATCATAATTGTTGTGGGAATTGTACAGAAAAAAGTGGAGGGTAACGAGAAGACACTTGATATCCTTACGCTGTTAGGGGTTCTTGCAGTAGCACTGACAATTGTTTATATTGTATTCAAGCCGTATCCGATGGATTATGTGGATGGTCAGCTACTTGTTGATCCACAGAAGATGATGAATGATTCGTTCAAAGCTTGCGGTTCTTTTCTTGGGCTTTTGCTCGGGAGCTATCTGGACAGACACTATCTTAAATATGAGATTCCCACAGGCGCAGCGGATCTGCCTATACTGACTTGCATCGGTGCAGCACTGATGTTCGGATGGAAGGAGTTGTTTGCTCCCGCAACAATTGTAGCTGCACTCGGAGGTCACTGGGGAAATTTGTTAGCACGGGGAATAATGGTGTTGTTTGCCATGAGTGTATGGCCGATGGTCATCACCAAAGTGTGCGGAAGTAAAAAGAAAGCTCAAATAATCGAGTGAACTGTAAATGAAGATATGCGCGTGCATTTGTGAACTTAATCCGTTTCATAACGGACATGAATATCTGCTCCGGGAGGCAAGAAGGCTTACCGGAGCAGATTATATTGTCGCGGTTATGAGTGGGGATTTTGTGCAGCGCGGGCTTCCGGCTATATGCGACAAATATGCCAGGACCAAACAGGCTCTTATGGGTGGGGCGGACCTTGTAGTAGAACTTCCTGCAATGTACGCGACAGCTTCGGCAGACTATTTTGCCCATGGTGCAGTGTCCGCTATTGTCAATATGGGATGCGTAGATTGCATAGTATTCGGAAGTGAATGCGGGGATTTGAATATGCTGCGCTCGCTTGCGGGACTGTCGGAAGAGGATAATCCCGGACTTCATATCTTATCTCAGGGGGCCAACTCGCCCACATCCAGAAACTATAAGATATCACAACTCCTTCGTGAAGGAATGTCATATGCTAAGGCTTATGCGACTGTTACAGGCAATGATTTTGCACCTAATGACATGCTTGCTGTCCGTTACATCAAGTCTCTTGACATGATGGGATCTGATATAGAACCGGTATGTATAAAGAGGACAGGCGGAAACTATAATGATCCCTCAGGAAATGCATATTCGGCACTTGCGGTAAGACGAAAGATTGAAAAGAAAGAAAACTTTGCACATCTTGTCCCGAAATATGTGTACCGTAATCTGCAGGGTATTGCAAATCAGTCGTTTCCGATTAATTCCGATGATTTTTCAATTCAACTGCATACGCTGCTTGCAAAGGCGATCGAAGAAGAGGAAGATGCCCTAAACCTGACAGATTATATGGACGTGTCCGAAAATATCGCAGGACGTATCAGAAGCAGTTTCGGCAAATACACCGGATATGAAGAGTTTGTAAATCTGGTTCACTCCAAGGAATATACGAAGAGCAGGGTGTACCGTGCGCTTCTTCACATCCTACTCGGTATTAGAAAATCCGATTACGCAGATTATCTTGAGGACTGCGAAGTACCGTATATCAGAATACTCGGATTCAGACAGTCATCGACAGCGGTTCTTACGGAAATAAAAGAGAACTGTATGGTTCCTGTCATAAGTAAAGCTGCCGATGCCGCATCCATTCTTGATGACGAGGCAATGTATTACTTCAATCAGGATATACGCGCCGCAAATATGTATGATATGGCAGCTGTATTTAAGTTCGGCAAAACACCGGCACATGATTTTGCCCGTGAGGTTGTGATCATCTGATTGTTTTTGATTTAGCACAAGAACTTAATGATTTTGTTCTTGTATGCAATTTTACGGGGGTATATATTATAAAATAGGGTCAAATCTTTCGAAGAAACAGAGCAATTCGTATTATCAGTCGGGGTTTGAAAAACTTCATATATGCGAACGGGAGGGTTACAATGAATTTTATTGAAAAAATCAAAGAACGTGCAAAACAGGACGTCAAGACAATAGTATTGCCTGAGAGCAATGACAGAAGATCGCTTATTGCCGCAGCTAAGATTCTTGAAGAGGGTATAGCGGATCTTATCATGATCGGTAAGGAAGAGAAGATCATGGACGGTGCCAGATGGCTGGAGGTAGATCTGTCCAAGATCAAGGTTGTAGATCCCGAGACAAGTGACAAGTTCGAGGAATATGCCCAGAAGCTTTTTGAACTTCGTGAGAAGAAGGGTATGACTCTTGAGAAAGCAAGAGAGCGGCTGCGTACTGACAATCTGATGTGGGGCGTTATGATGGTAAAGATGAATGACGCCGACGGTATGGTTGCCGGAGCGTGCCATGCGACTGCCGATGTTTTGCGCCCTTCGCTCCAGATACTTCGTACAGCACCCGGTGTAGATCTTGTATCGGGCTTCTTTATTCTTGATGTTCCGAACTGCGATCTCGGCGAGAACGGAACATTCCTCTTCGCGGATTGCGGACTTAATCAGGATCCCACATCCGAAGAGCTTGCAAGCATTGCCAATACTTCGGCAAAGAGCTTCACATCACTTGTAGGTGCCAAGCCTATAATTGCCATGCTTTCCCATTCGACGAAGGGAAGTGCCAAGCATCCGCTTGTTGATAAGGTTGCAAATGCCACAGCGATCGCCAAAGAGAAATATCCCCAGCTTTTGCTTGATGGTGAACTTCAGGCTGATGCAGCTATTATACCTTCGGTATCAAGGGCAAAATCCCCTGATTCGGAGATAGGTGGAATGGCAAATGTGCTGATTTTCCCTAACCTTGATGCGGGCAACATCGGATACAAGCTTGTTGAGCGTCTTGCCAAAGCGGAGGCGTATGGTCCCATGCTTCAGGGCTTGGCCAGACCCGTTAATGATCTGTCCAGAGGCTGCAATGCCGATGATATTGTAGGTGTAGTTGCGCTTACCGCCGTGCAGGCACAGTTATTGTAGATAGGAGGGCCCGCTCGGAGGAGCCTGCTCTACAAATTTATTGTTGACAAAATAATACACGGTGGTTATAATTTGCAAGTACGTCTATTAGACATCCTTGAAAAGGAGGTGTTAGCAATGTCGATCTGTCCTAAAAATAAGTCTTCCAAAGGAAGAAGAGATAAAAGAAGAGCAAACTGGAAAATGTCTGCTCCTACGCTTGTAAAGTGCAGCAAGTGCGGTGCGCTTATGGTACCCCACAGAGTATGCAAGGCATGCGGTTCTTATAATAAGAAAGAGATCATCAGTCAGGATTGATCATTATACGACAAATACCACGGGATATCCCGTGGTTTTTTTGTATCTTTTTTTATTTGCTTTTTGTCTGTGGGTCTTGTATAGTATTATAAGTTTGAACAAATTGATTTCGTTCATTATACAATAGGAGAAGACGATGGTACACGTTGTACTTGACGCTATGGGCGGTGATAATGCGCCCGGGGAAATAGTTAAAGGAGCAATAGAGGCCCTTAAAGGTTCACAGTCAATCAGAATTACCCTGTGTGGACGGGAGTCCGATATTAAGGCTGCGCTTGAGGGGTGTGATTATCCCCGTGATCGTGTAGAGATTGTTGATGCCCAGGAGGTTATATCAACCGAGGAAGCGCCTGTTATGGCTATAAGACGGAAGAAGGAATCCTCGATAGTAAAGGGCCTTAACCTTGTCAAAGAGAAGAAGGCGGATGCATTTGTGTCTGCCGGATCATCAGGTGCTATTCTTGTGGGAGGACAGCTTATCGTAGGCCGTATCAAAGGAGTGGAGCGTCCGCCTCTTGCACCGCTTATACCGTCAACAACCCCCAAGGGTGTATCGCTTATAATAGACTGCGGAGCCAATGTAGATGCAAGAAGCTCACATCTCGTACAGTTTGCCAAGATGGGCTCCATATATATGGAACATGTTATCGGTGTCAAAAATCCCAGAGTAGCCATAGTTAATATCGGTGCCGAGGAAGAGAAGGGCAACATGCTTGTCAAGGAAACATTCCCGCTTCTTAAGAACTGCCCGGACATTAACTTCATAGGCTCTATAGAAGCACGGGAGATACCTAACGGGGGAGCGGATGTTATTGTCTGCGAAGCATTTGTGGGAAATGTTATCCTGAAGATGTACGAAGGTGTCGGTAAGATGATCCTGAAGTCGATAAAGGGCGCTCTTATGGGAAGCACTCTCGGTAAGATAGGAGGTCTTCTTATTAAGCCTTCGCTTAAAGGAGTCATGAAGACTTTTGATGCGACAGAATACGGCGGAGCACCCCTCCTTGGACTGAACGGCCTCGTAGTGAAGGTTCATGGGAACGCAACTGCCAAGGAAATATCAAATGCAATTATGCAATGCGTTACTTTTAAAGAGCAAAATATCAATCAGCGTATCGCTGATAAGATAATAATAAAGGACGAATAGAAAGGGTTATCACTATGGAACTTGAAAAGCTGAAAAAAATCATCACAGAGGTACTTAACGTTGATGTTAGCGAGATCACTATGGATACGAAATTCATTGACGATCTTGGGGCAGATTCTCTTGATGTTTACCAGATCATTATGGGTGTCGAAGAAGAGTTTGATATTGAGATAAATGTTGATGATGCTGAGTCTATCGTAACTGTTGCGGATGCGATAGAGCAGATCAGGAACGCAATCAGCTAAATAATCAATAATATGGGTATTCGGCGGATAGAGTTCCGGATAAGCGGAACTCTATTTATACGTTGCCTGTATAATTGGTGCGGAGTTTTACATGAATAATGAAAGCGGTTATACAGAACTGCAAAAACTCATCGGGTATGATTTTCAAAACAGTGATTTTCTCATAAAAGCCCTGTCTCACAGTTCTTACGTGAATGAGTTAAAACTTAACAAACATGATGATTACGAGCGGACGGAATTCTTAGGTGATGCGGTGCTTGAACTTACGGTAAGTGATTTTCTGTATCGGAATCATCCCGAAATGCACGAAGGAGAGATGACAAAGCTAAGGGCCGCCATTGTTTGCGAACCGACCCTCGCATATTGTGCCAGAGAGGGTTTTGACCTTGGCCGGTATGTATTGCTGGGTAAGGGTGAGGAGAAAAGCGGAGGACGCGGGAGAGATTCCATTGTCTCTGATGTTTTTGAAGCAATAATAGGCGCCATATATCTGGACGGCGGAATGGATGCTGCCAAAGCATTTATATACAGATTTGTACTGTCGGATTATGAGAAGAAGATAGAGTTTGTAGACGCCAAGACAATACTGCAGGAATATGCCCAGGATCATGGAATGAGCCTGGAATATATACCGGTTGCGGAACTGGGACCGTCCCATGACAGGGATTATGTTATGCGGGCCGTACTCGACGGAAGGATCGCAGAAGAGGCAACGGCAAAAAGCAAGAAGGCCGCCCAGCAGAGTGCGGCGTATGCCATATTGGTTAAGCATCTTAACCGTACGGAGAGGTTTTAATGTATTTAAAAAACATTGAGGTGCAGGGTTTTAAATCCTTTGCAAACAAGATTAATTTCGAATTTCATAACGGTATAACTGCTATTGTCGGACCTAACGGTTCGGGAAAGAGTAATGTTGCCGATGCGGTAAGATGGGTTCTCGGAGAGCAGAGCGCCAAGCAGCTTCGCGGATCTTCGATGCAGGATATTATTTTCTCGGGCACGGAGATGCGTAAGCCAATGGGATACGCTTATGTTGCCATTACACTTGATAATTCCGATCATGCGCTTCCCACCGATTACGAGGAAGTTACTGTTGCAAGGCGAGTGTACCGATCCGGCGAGAGCGAATACCTTATAAACGGTACGACATGCAGGCTTAAGGATGTTGCCGAGATGTTTTACGATACCGGTATCGGTAAGGAAGGGTATTCCATTATCGGTCAGGGACAGATAGACAGGATTCTGTCAGGTAAGCCCGAAGAGAGAAGAGAGTTGTTTGATGAGGCTGCCGGGATTGTAAAGTTTAAGCGAAGAAAAGCTACAGCACTCAAGAAACTGGAACAGGAACGTGCCAATCTCGTCCGTGTTTCGGATATATTAAGTGAACTCGAACGACAGGTTGAACCGCTGGAGAAACAGTCCGAGGTGGCCAAGAACTACCTCCAGATGAAAGAGGAGTTAAAGAAACTTGATGTTAATATTTTCCTCATTGATAACGAGAATGCCAAGGCAGCATTAGAGGATTGCGAAAATAAGATAAACATTGCGACAGGCGACCTTGATGCTGCAAACGGGGAAAATGAGAAATTAAAGGAAGAGTACGGCGATATTGAGGCTAAGATTGCGGATCTGGATGCACAGATAGAAGAAAAGCGTCAGAAGCTTTCAGCCGACAGTCTGCTCAAGGAAAAACTTGAAGGCGAGATTAATGTGCTAAAGGAGAAGATTAATTCCGCCAATATTTCCGCAGATCATTTCCGTGCAAGACAGAAGACACTAAATGATGATATCACCGCTAAAGAGTCGGAGGCCGAAAGGCTTGCTTCCGAACAGACAACCCTTGACAAAGGATGCGACGAACTTATCAAAAAAAGGGATGCGGCCGTAGCCGAACTTGAAAAACTGCAGGCTGAAATAGAAGAAGAGAATAGTGTTGTTGAGAAAAACAAGAACCTTATAATCGAACTTCTTAACGAAAGAGCCGGTATCAAGACCAAACTCGGGCAGTTTGGGACAATGCTGGAGCAGACAAGAATCCGTGAGGCTGAGATCCAGTCCAAACTCATTGGTGCAAAGAGTGAGGAGGCTGAGCAGGATACACTTGTAAACGCACTGACTCTTGAACTTAATACTATCTGTGCCGAGATACAGTCGACCGATTCGAAGCGGGAGTCCATGGAAGAAAAGCTCGGTGATTTTCGCACCAAGTTAGAGGAACTTGACAGAAAACTCGGCGATGCGCAGATGGCGTATCACGGTATAAAATCAAAGCTTGACACTCTTCGTAACCTTGCGGAGCGTTATGACGGCTACGGAAGCAGTATTAAGCGTGTCATGGAGCAAAAGGGCAAGGTCGCGGGTATCATAGGTGTTGTTGCTGACATAATGCAGGTAGATGACAAGTATGAAACTGCGATAGAGACTGCTCTGGGCGGAAATATACAGAATATAGTTACGAAGGATGAGCATGTTGCCAGAAAACTTATCCAGTATCTGAAGGACAACAAAGCCGGAAGAGCGACTTTCCTGCCGCTTACAACGACAAGAAACAGAGGTGAATTCGATAAACCCGAAGTAAGAAAAGCAGAAGGCTTCATCGGAATGGCCAATGAACTTGTCAGTTCCAAAAGTGAGTATGAGGATGTAATCAGCCAGCTTCTCGGTGCCATCATCGTGATGGATAACGTTGAGAATGCTCTTAAACTTGCCAAGGAGTACAACTATACACTTCGTATCGTAACGCTTGAGGGTGAATACTTGACTCCCGGCGGTGCACTTGCCGGCGGTTCCTTTAAGAATGCATCAAATCTTCTCGGAAGAAAGAGAGAGATCGAGACTCTTGAGGAAGAAGCAAAGAAGGGTCTTCGTAATATAGAATCAATCATGGATGAGATTGATAAGACCAAGGATGAGAGACAGAAACTTCGCTCCGACATAGAAGAATTCAAGGCGAAGCTTCAGGAGTTATACATACAGCAGAATACCGCACAACTCAATGTGGATGCGGCCAACAAGCATAAAGAAGAGATGATCGCGGATCATGCAAATCTCGAGACCGAATTTGCCCAGATGAAAGCGGCGGCTGAAGGGATTACGACAGACGAGAGCAAGGCAAAGGAAGAACTTGCTGCATCCGAAAAGTCCGAAGAGGAGCTTAATGCTGCGATAAACGCTTCCGGCGAGAAGCTTGAAAAGTTACGGGATATAGAGACCGAAAAGGTATTTATCAAGACCGATCTTGATCTTGAGGTTACGAAAGAAAAGCAGAAGCAGGATTTTGCACGCCAGAATGTTGAACGTGTCCGTGCCGAAATAGAGCATTTAAGGAAAGAACTCGAAGAAGTAGGCACAAACATTAAAGATACTGAAGCTGAGATAGGTGAAAAAGAGGAAAACATTTCCAAAATCAAGGAAACAATCGAGGCATCAAAGGGTGATGCCGATGAAAATGAGATTGCCATGAAAGAGGCGATTGCGAGTAAAGAAGAGTTTACAGCAAAGCAGAAATCCTTCTTTGATAAGCGGGAAGAAATATCCAAGAAGATTGCTGACCTTGACAAGGAATTATACCG